>CAJYRE010000412.1 GCA_913776675.1 Rhizobiaceae bacterium | reverse complement strand
TGATCATGAATACCCATGCTGCGCAGATGCTCCACCGTGCTTTGCACATACGCGGTATTGGTGCCCGATTGGCCAACCGCAGTGCGCACCACGTGAATAGCTTCCTCCACGCTGACGGCTCCCGCATATTGCTCATGCTGGCGATCAATCACATAACAAAGTCCTGTCACACGCTGCCCATCGGCGAGATGCAAGCGTAAGTGCTTTTCAACATAGACGCGGGTGACAAGCTCACGTTCACGCAAGTAAGCCAACGTTTGCGGCCAATGGTGTTTTGCCACCTGAAAAGCAACGCCCTGGCATGATCCGCCATAATCCAGCCCCATAACCAGTCCAGGCTGATCCTGTGTGCCGCGATGAACCCAGGACCGCACACACAGGGCGCGACGGAAACCATGGATGCGAGCATTTATTCTTTTCTCGAAGGGGAAACCCGGATTCCACATCAAAGAACCATAGCCAAACACCCAAAAATCGTCCATATCGCTCATCGAACCTGAAAGCTCCCAAACCCGGCGACACAATTGGAGAAGCGAATGGCGACGTCAAGCAGAACAGTAAAACCACGGAAAAGATCAGTGGTTTTTCCAGTGGCGATTGTGTTGATCGTCCTTGCGGCGCTCTATTCGGCAGGCTGGTTTGTTGCTGCCAATTTTGCCACCAACAAGCTGGAACAGGCTTTTGATGGCAACAGCCCACTGGCCGCAGCACTGGACTGCGCCAATATGCGTGTTGGTGGTTTCCCCTTACGCATCAGCCTCAAATGTTCAAAAATCACCATCAATGATGCGCGAAATGGCATTACCGGCTCTGTGGGTGCATTCAATTCGGCAGCCAAGATTTTCAGACCCGGCACCGTCAACTGGCAATTGACCGGCCCGGCCATCCTGCAAACCAAGACCGGGCTTGCCTCATCCGTTCAATGGGACACTCTGGACACCGCCATGTCTGTCGGGCTGTCCGGTGTTGATAAAAGCACAACAACCATCAAAACCTTGCGGACCAACATTACGCAAGCCATCACGGGAGCCACCCTGAGCTTCAAGGCGGCCGAAAGCCAGATGGAGGTGCAGCGCAGCGATGCCGATCTCAACGCCACAACACGCTTGACCGACGTGGCCTTTGTGCAAAATGACGGTACGTCAAAACTGCCACCCATGACAGCCGATCTGGACATGAAGCTGATCGGACAGGCCGATGTGTTGAATATCGACAATCCGAAGCCGATTGATCTGAAAGGGCTGAACGCAGAATTGCGCAATCTGAACATCAATATCGGGGAAGGACGTACCATCACCGCAAGCGGTCCGCTTTCCATCGATCAGGATGGCTATCTTTCCGGCACACTCAAGCTGCAACTCACCAAGGTGGAAGGCTGGCGCGATGTCATCAGCGCTGCCTATCCGGAAACCCACGAGATTGCCAAAATGGCCGCCAAGGGATTGAAAATGGCCTTTCTCGGCCAAAATCAGGGACAGGTTACCCTGCAAATAACCCATGGCACCGTGGTGCTGGGCTTTATTCCCTTGGGCAATATTCCGCCCATCTGACGTGGACACAACATCATCGGGGCTGTCATGCCGTTCGGCTGACAGCCCCGATGCTTGGTTTAATTTTTCTTGTCCAGCACGTGGCGGCCAAAATCCGGCACGTCCACCTCCTGCCCTGCATCGATAATCGAGCGACGCACCGAACGGGTGCGGCTGAAAAGCTCAAACAGCTTATCGCCCTCGCCCCAGCGGATAGAGCGCTGCAAAGAGGCCAAATCCTCGGAAAAACGGGCCAGCATTTCCAGAATCGCATCCTTGTTATGCAGGCAAATGTCCCGCCACATGGTGGGATCAGACGCCGCCAGACGGGTAAAATCACGAAAACCGGATGCGGAATATTTGATCACTTCCGTTTCCGTCACCGTTGCCAGATCATCGGCTGTGCCGACAATATTGTAAGCAATGATATGCGGCAAATGCGACACAATGGCCAGAACCTTGTCATGGTGCTGCGGGTCCATCTGATCCGTCCTGGAACCAAGGGCTTCCCAGAACGCCACCAGACGGGCCAAAGCCTCCGGGTTCGTCTCCGGCAAAGGCGTAAAAATACACCAGCGTCCCTTGAACAGATCGGCAAAGCCTGCATCCGGACCGGATTTTTCCGTACCGGCCAGCGGATGACCGGGAATGAAATGCACATGCTCCGGCAAATGCGGGGCCATCTGCGCAATGACTGAGGCCTTGGTGGAGCCAACATCGGTCACAATCGCGCCGGGCTTCAGGTGGTCGGCAATCTGGAGAGCGACACTCTCCGATGCGCCCACCGGCACCGACACGATCACCAGATCAGCCCCCTTCACCGCCTCCGCAGCCGATGGAGTATAGCGATCTCCCAAAGCCAGTTCTTCAGCCCGCTTCAACGTATCCAGCGAGCGCGTTGAAATGACGATTTCACCCGCAAGCCCTGCTGCACGCACACCACGAGCAATGGATGAGCCGATCAGACCAATCCCGATCAGTGCAATCCGTTCAAATTGTCCATTCTGCATCAGGATTTTCTCATAAACTCGGTCAGCGCGGCAATCACGCCTTCGTTGGCCTCTGCTGTACCCACCGACATGCGCAGCGCATTGGCAAAACCATAGCCCTTCACCGCCCGCAGGATAAAGCCACGGCTGGTCAGGAATTCATCGGCATCCGTAGCACGCTTGCCATCCTGATCCGGAAAATGGATCAGCAGGAAATTGGTGACAGAGGGGGTTACTTTCAAACCCAGACCTTCAAAGGCAGCGGTCAGCTTTTCCAACCATTCCAGATTGAATTGCACCGCTTTGTCGGCAAAATCCCGGTCCAGAATAGCGGCTTCACCCGCCGCAATCGCTGGTGCATTCATGTTAAACGGGCCACGAATGCGGTTCAATGCATCCAGAATGGCCGCCGGACCATACATCCAGCCAATGCGCAGAGCCGCAAGACCATGAATCTTCGAAAATGTCCGGGTCATCACCACGTTGCGGTTTTCTGAGACAATCTCAAGACCGGCTTCATAATCATTGCGCCGCACATATTCGGCGTAAGCCGCATCCAGCACCAGCAGCACATGCTTGGGCAAGCCCGCCACCAGACGGCGGATCTCAGCGCCCGCCACATAGGTTCCGGTTGGATTACCGGGGTTGGCAATGAAGACCATTTTGGTTTTGGCCGTCACGGCGGCCAGAATGGCATCCACATCCACCTGGCAATCCTTTTCCTTCACGGTCACGGGGGTTGCACCCGCCCCCATGATCTGGATCTTGTAGACCAGAAAACCATGTTCGGTGATGATCGCTTCGTCGCCCGCACCCAGATAAACATGGCACAGCAGGCCCAACAGCTCATCCGAGCCATTGCCGCAGATAATATTGGCCGGGTTCAAGCCATGGGCGCTGGCAATGGCTTGGCGCAGTTTCAGCGCTTGCCCATCGGGATAAATCTCCAGATTCCCGGCAGCACTTTTGAACGCTTCAATGGCTTTGGGGCTTGGGCCGAGGGGCGTTTCGTTCGATGACAGCTTATACACCTTGGCCACGCCCGGCGCATGTTCCTTGCCGGGTACATAGGCGGCAATATCGAGAATTCCCGGACGCGGAACTGGCTGGCTCATGTCACTGCTCATCAAACTGTTTCCTGATCATGAAATTGCCAGCCTGAGCCAGCAGAGAAGAACAACAGGCCAATAGCCCGGAACGCCTATTTTGTCGAGGGTGGCGAGGCACTGGTACGCGTTGTTGGCACACCCTGAGGGGAAAGAACCGGCACGAACACGCGCCGCGAGGCCTTGGCAGCCACAGGCAAGCCCTGATACAGCCGCTTTTCGGCTTCCACCACAATGACACCGGCAAAGGCGGGCGACAAAACCCGCCCGAAGCGTTCAAAAACGCTGCGCATCCTCAGCACCATCTTCAGCCGCGACGGCGGAAAAAACAGCGCCTCGGCACTGGCACCGGGGGTAAAATTGGCTTCCCGGAACAGGGCCGTCAATTGCCCGCGCGAATAGGGACGGCCTGCGCCAAACGGTGTGTGATCCATCCGGGCCCAGACCCCGCGGCGATTGGGCACAACAATCACCAACCGCCCTCCCGGAGCCAGAACCCGCCAGATTTCCTTGAGGGTTTCGCGTGGATTTTCAGCAAACTCCAGAGAATGCACCATCAGCACCCGATCCACAGAGCTATCCGGCAGGGGCAATTCCTCATCAAACACCAGCGCCGTGGCAGAAGGCTCGCCGGGCGGCCAGTTCACAGCCCCCTGACCGGCTGGCATGAAGGCAAAGGTGCGCTCGGTATCGGCCCTGAACCGATCCAGATAAGGAACCGAATAGCCGAGCCCCACCAGACGCTCTTCCGGCAACCGATGCCACACAGACGCCAGCGCCATAGAGATCGACTGCTCGGCGACATAACCAAGTTGGGAGTGGTAAAACTGGCGAAGATCAACAATATCCACATGCATGAGAGGATTGTTAGCACTCAACTGTTGGACATCAAGGCCCCCGACACTAGATTTAAGCACAACAGACCCCGTTGAGAAAGTTTACGCCATGAAGAGCCTGCAAATTGAAACATTCCTGTGTCGTACGGATAATTTTGGCGTGCTGGTTCATTGCCCCGAATCCGGCCTGACCGCCTGCATCGATGCACCGGAATATGCCCCCATCGTGGCCATGGCCGAAAAACGCGGCTGGACCATCACCCATATTTTCACCACCCATCACCACACAGACCATGTGGAAGCCAATCTGGCCCTGAAAAAAGAATATGGCTGCGAAATCATCGGCCCCATCAATGAGGCCGTTGCCATTCCTGGCCTGGATCGCACGGTGGGCGATGGTGATGAATTTCTGTTTGGCCAACATCGCGTCCGCGTGATTGAAACGCCCGGCCACACGGCAGGCCATATCTGCTACAGTTTCACCGATGACAAACTGCTATTTGCCGCCGACACCCTGTTTGCGCTCGGGTGTGGGCGGCTGTTTGAACGCTCGGCAGCAGATATGTGGCATTCCCTGCAAAAACTGGCCGTGCTGCCAGATGAAACCGCCATCTATTTTGGTCATGAATATACACTGTCCAACGCCCGTTTTGCCCTGACAATTGATCCGGACAACCAAAGATTGATTGAACGCGCCAAAGACATTGAAGCCCTGCGGGCCAAAGGCGGCTTCACCATCCCCACCACCATGTATCTGGAAAAGGAAACCAATCCTTTCCTGCGCGTCGCCGATCCAGCCATTCGTCGCCATCTGTTGATGGAAGGCAAAAGCAACGAGGAGGTGTTTGCCGAAATCCGCAAGCGCAAGGACAATTTTTAATGCAAACGGCAAAGGACATCATTGCCGCACTGGCAATGCAGCCACATCCTGAAGGCGGCTGGTATACGGAAACCTTTCGAGACACCCATGGTGGCCCGCGTGGTCATTCCACCGCCATTTATTATCTGCTGGAAGCCGGACAACGATCCCACTGGCATCGGGTAATGGATGCAGCCGAAGTCTGGCACTATTATGCCGGCTCACCTTTGGCGTTGCATCGTTCGGATGATGGAGAAACCATTCAGACCACCATTCTCGGGCTTGATCTCACCACTGGTCAACGTCCGCAAGCCGTTATTCCAGCCCAAAGCTGGCAAGCGGCGGAAAGCCTTGGTGCTTTTACACTGGTGGGCTGCACAGTGGCTCCTGGCTTTGTCTTTGAGGCGTTTGAAATGGCCGCACCGGGCTGGGCACCGGGGCAAAAGGCTTAGAGCATGTCAGCGTTTTCGGGAAACACTGACATGCTCGAATACCGAGGCTCACGTCTTGGCTGTTTTGCACAACATATCGCTGGCAGCCAAAACCGCCCCACCCGTAATCAGCACACATGCAGCCAGAATGCGCCAGCCCGGCTCTGCAAACCCGAACAGCAGCAGAATAAGCGTTGACAGCAAGGGCGCTGCATAGCTGGCAGCGCCCAAAATCTGGATGTCACCATTTTTGACTCCAAAATCCCAAGCATAAAACGCCAACCCCACCGGCAACAGACCAAGTCCCACAACCGCAACCCACTGGCTGGCGGCATCGGGCCAGACCGTCTGTTCAAGCCCCAGATGGCACACCAGCGACAACAGCGATGTGGCAAGGCAAAAGCCCGTGACCACATCGGTGGACACCGCGTCAAAGCGCCGAGTCAGCAGCGAATAGCCAGACCATGTCAAGGCGCACAGACCCGCCGCGCCATAGCCCAGCGCATAGGTCGCATCAAACGACAGACCATTTTTGCCAATGATCAGGGCAGTGCCACACAGGCCCGCCAACGCTCCCGCCATATGATACCAGCGCAGCCGCTCACCGGGCAACAGAGCAGAGCCAAACACAATCAGCAGAGGCCAAAGATAGGCAATCAACCCCGCCTCCACCGCAGGCGCATTGCGAAGGGCGGTGAAATAGAGGAAATGGTAGCCAAACAGGCCTGCAATGCCAACAATCCAGACTTTCGGAGCCTGTTTCAGAAGCTTGAGCCGCTCCGGTTTCAAAATGAATGTTGCCACCCCCGGCAGGCTGCCAATGGCAAAGCAAATGGCTGACAACTGAAATGGCGGCATGGCACCCGACGCCGCCGTGAGCAAAGCCAGAAACGACCACATCAAAATGGCCGAAAATCCGATCAAGGTGGCGCGAAGCTTCATGCGATCCTAAAGCGTTATGCGACACCGCAAAGGATTATTTCCCAAAGGCTGTCGCGGTGATGGAAAGCGTGCCGATACGGGTCGGAACGCGAGCATAAACCGGAGCATATAACGACCCTGTGCGGGTTTTTGCAAACCAGATTTCCATGCTCGTCGCATTGCGCAGATAATCAATGTCCGATTGATCCTTGTTGAAGCCCGATTTGGGGATATAGCGCACCGAGCAGACCACCGCTTCACCCGACACATTGCCCGCGTCAAAACTGGCTTTGCCTTTGGGAGCCAGCACCAGATCCATACGACTTTCTCCATCATACACCGGCAAGGTCCGTCCGCAGATCTTTGCAGGGTCAGGCCCGCTGGCCGGAATGATCAACGCCCCGATCGGATCAAGAACCGATTTGAAATCAGAAGCCTTGACGGGAATCCAGCGATTGCTGTCGCGGTTTGGCTCCGGCGTGATCGAGGTTTGCACAATATTGCCGCCCGCATATTGCACATCATAGGTGCGGGTGCGCTTACCGCGCGTATAGATCAGATGGTAGGATTTAGGCTGCATCCTGTCTCCCGGCAGCATGGTGCCGGTCACGGTGCTTTTCGCATTCATACTGGTGAAAACGTTGACAATCCCCGCCGAGGTAATGTTGCCGGTAATGGTATAGCCGGGATCGCTCAATTGCGTGGTAAAGGTTGCACGCGCCACCGGCAGGCCAATCACACTCACCCGATATTCGGTGCGATAATGATCGGCCCCAACGGACGGAAGCACTCCCGCCAGGAAGACAGCAACAACAGAAAATAGACGCAAACCCATCAGGACACCGTTCCTCAAACCAGAGATTCCATGGCATTTATCACCCCTACTGTGGCAAGACGATAGCCGCCGAGTCGAGAAATACGCCGTTTTGCCAAGGTTTGTCTTGACGTGGCCGCCTTGGCTGACTATAGAACCGCAACTTTCCAATCAGACCGCGTTGGATTGCGCCCATAGTTTTTGCTGGGGAGCAGATCCAATTGCCAAGAAGAATAGGTGCATCATGTCACGCAGTTGCGAATTGACCGGCAAGGGCGTCCAGTCGGGTAACAATGTAAGCCACGCAAACAACAAGACCCGTCGCAAGTTCCTGCCCAACCTGTGCGATGTAACGCTGATTTCCGATGCCCTCGGCCAGCGCTATCGTCTTCGCGTTTCTGCTGCTGCTCTGCGTTCCGTAGAGCATCGCGGTGGCCTCGACGCTTTCCTTTTGAAGGCGAATGAAAGCGAACTGAGCATGCGCGCACGCCTGCTGCGTCGCCAGATCGTTAAGAAAACTGCTGTTGCTGCATAAGCTTCGCACAAATTTCTTACACTGATTGAAAGGTTCATATGGAAACATATGAACCTTTTTCTATGTCAGGACGTCAGCGATGACACATCGTGGAAAAGGTCATTCTGGACAAAAAAACGTCGAAAACCATCTCTTGACTCAGATCATGGCACAAACGTGCTGCCTCATTAGGCTTGCCCACATATAGCTCGTCATATTGTGAGGCAAAAAGCATGACACATCTTGATCACACCAGTCAGGGGGAACGCATTCTTCTGGCCGCTCTGCGTATTTCTATCGGCTGGGTCTTCCTCTGGGCATCCATCCATCATTACGGCAGCACAGGCTATGTTGCGGGGTTCTTGTCCTCAACCAAAACCTTCAACTTCATTTACGGCCCGCTTTCCCAGTCTTCGCTGATCCCCGTGATCGCTTTTCTGGTAGAATATGGACACATGCTGATTGGCCTGTCCCTGATTTCTGGCCTTCTCGTTCGAGCCAGCGCGCCCTTCGCCATCTTCATCATGCTGACCTATTGGACCGCCCATCTGGATTTCCCCTATGTGCAGAGCATCAATAACGTCCTGATTGATGAGCACCTGATTTATGCCATGCTGCTGGTCTTGCTGATCATGCGCAGAGCAGGCCACTATTTTGGTCTGGATGCCGTGGTCTCTCGCCTCAGCGTCTTTGAACACAATCCTGCCCTGCGCTGGATTGCCTGAACCACAGCGGAAGCTGGCCTTCTGAACGACACATAGAGCGTTTCGTTGCCTGCATGCGGCCATGAAACGCTCTTTTCCTAAAAAAAGCTTGACCTGAACGCACGCAGACTGTTTGAGAGGGCTTTAACGTCCTCTTGCTGGTGGCATCACCCAGGGTAAAAAAATGCGTCTGACACGACACATCCTCATCTATAGCCTTCTCATGACCGCCGTTGTGGTGGCCTCCAACATTCTTGTTCAGTATCCACTGAAGGGCGAATTGGCGGGCATCCAGCTTGGCGATCTTCTCACCTTTGGTGCTTTCACCTATCCGGTGGCTTTTCTCGTCACAGATCTCACCAATCGTCAGTTTGGCCCCAAAACCGCCCGTCGCGTGGTGTTTGTGGGTTTTCTGGTGGGGGTAACACTGTCTTTCATCACCTCGCAACCGCGCATTGCCATTGCCTCCGGCACGGCCTATCTGGTGGGGCAACTGCTCGACATCACTGTGTTCAACCGCTTGCGTCAGCAAAGCTGGTGGAAGGCTCCGCTGGCTGGCTCGCTGTTTGGCTCTGTGCTGGATACCGTGATTTTCTTCTCGCTGTCCTTTGCGCCACTCTTCGGCTTCATCGGTCCGAACGATGATTTTGCCATCACCTGGGCACCAATGCTGGGTGTCTTTCCACCAGAGATTCCCCGCTGGGTTTCCTGGGCACTTGGTGATTTCACCGTGAAAACACTGATGGGCATCATCATGCTGCTGCCCTATGGCGCGGCGATGGCAGCGCTCAAGCCTTATCAGCCGGCTAGAAGCTGACACGATTTCGCCTGTTGCTTCACGGCAGCAGGCGAAACTCCAACATCAGATTGCGTTGCAGGGAAAAGTGATTGTCGTCCGAGACGAGGATCAGGCGGATGTCGCCATTGCCCCTATCAATCACGTCAAGACCTTCCATATTGTCGATCTGCGCGGCATAGTCCGCTTCCAGCAGAGTTACGCCGTCCACGAGCGCGCCGGGCTTGATGCTGTCGCCCTTGACGCGGACAAGGCGCATGCCAAGACCACGCAGCAGGGTAAAGCGCCGTTCCAGCAGGATCAGATCGCCATCGGGCAGAAAGGCTGCGTCCGTGACATCAAAATCATCGCGCCGCACCACCTTGAACGCTCCCGTTTGCGGGCCATCCACAATGCCTGCATAAAGATTGCCCTGCTGATCGACGCTTTCTTCGCTGATGGTAATCAAGCCACCGGCCAGTGGGCCATTCTTCGGCGCGACCACGACTGTTTCCAGACTGCGATTTTTGCGCAGAACGCGAACTGGAAAGGGCAGTAGCAGACTGGCTTCCGGCTTCGCCGTCTCAAATCCGCTCAACGGATAGGGATCGATACGATGAAATTGCTCAAACCCCACATAAATCTTGCCATCCCGAATGGCGAGGCTTTCCGCATCCATCTGCACCTTGGCATGATCGGTGCAGCCTTTGGCATTTACCATCGGAGCGAGAGAAACCGCGCCAAGACCCGATAGCCTGCCCTTGTCATCCCGCTCGATTTCGCCGGAAATCCAGTGTCCGGTATCGAGAACACCAATGAAATGCTTGCCGTCTTGCAAAAATCGGATGGAAGACCAGCCCCCAAACACAGGGTTTGACGACGACATCACCAGCCCGCCGACAAATTCGAGCTTGCCGAACGTGCGCAGATCAGACCGCGGCCTGAACTGGCTGATCTGATGACTGGTGATGAGCGCAGGCTCACCGATGGCCGCAGAGCTATAGAGTACCAGCGCGGAGATGATGAATGCTCTCAGCCAGCCTTGAAACCGCAAACCAATCATCCAGCCCGACGGAAGGAACCGCCACGCGCGCCCTTGGATGGCTTGTCTTCGAACAGGCTTGCCAACTGCTCGGTCATGGCACCCGCCAACTCATCGGCATCAACGATGGTGACGGCGCGGCGATAATAGCGCGTCACATCGTGGCCGATACCGATGGCCAGCAGTTCGACTGGTGAGCGGGTTTCGATCTGCTCGATCACCGCGCGCAAATGCCGCTCCAGATAATTGCCGGGATTGACCGACAGCGTTGAATCATCCACCGGCGCACCGTCGGAAATCATCATCATGATCTTGCGCTGCTCGCGCCGCCCGATCAAACGACTGTGGGCCCACATCAAGGCTTCACCGTCGATGTTTTCCTTCAACAGCCCTTCGCGCATCATCAGGCCGAGATTGCGACGTGAGCGGCGCCATGGCGCATCAGCAGATTTATAAACGATATGGCGCAGGTCATTGAGGCGACCGGGGGCTGGCGGCTTGCCACTGGCCAGCCATTGCTCACGGCTCTGACCGCCCTTCCACGCCTTGGTGGTAAAGCCCAGAATCTCGACCTTAACCCCACAGCGCTCCAGCGTGCGGGCCAGAATATCGGCGCAGGTGGCCGCAACGGTGATTGGCCGTCCACGCATCGAGCCGGAATTGTCGATCACCAGCGACACAACGGTGTCGCGGAATTGGGTGTCTTTTTCACGCTTGAACGACAGCGGCTGCATCGGATCAATGATCATCCGGGTCAGGCGGGCCGGATCAAGATAGCCCTCTTCCAGATCAAAATCCCACGAGCGATTCTGCTGCGCCATCAGGCGGCGTTGCAGGCGGTTGGCAAGACGGCCCACGGCCCCTTGCAAATGCGCAAGCTGCTTATCGAGGAAGGCCCGCAAGCGGTCCAGTTCTGCCTCGTCACACAGTTCTTCGGCGGTGATTTCCTCGTCAAACGCTTCGGTAAAGACCTTGTAATCCACCTTTTCGTTGAAATCATCAAACGGGCTGGCAGGGCGGCGCATTTCGCCGGGGGTTTCGGAATCCTCGTCGCCCTCTTCCGACATGTCGTCGTCGGAAATTTCCGCGCCGTCCATCTCGCCGTCTTCCATCTGCTCTTCAGCAGATTCACTTTCATCGGCAGGCGCACTTTCAGACCCGGCTTCCTGTTCGGAATTTTCCTGTTCTTCCTCGCCGCTGCGCTGTTGGTCTTCTTCGGAATTCTCCTCCTCATTGGAGGTTTCATCCGCTTCATCGCCGACATCATCGGCCATTTCCATGGCAGACAGCATATGGCGCACCACGCGGGCAAAGGCCTGCTGGTCTTCGACAACACTTGCCAGATTGGCGAAATCGCCACCGGCTTTTTCTTCAATGAAGGACCGCCACAGATCCAGCACCTTGCCAGCGCTTTCTGGCGGCTTTTGCCCGGTCACGGCTTCACGCACCATCATTGCCACGGCTTCGGACAGCGGTGCATCTTCACGGCTGTTGATGCCTGCAAAATTAGCCTTGGCGTATTTTTCAGTGTTCATCGAGTGCAGGTTGTTGGCCACACCCTTCATGCGTAAGGCACCGATGGATTCCACCCGCGCCTGTTCCACCGCATCAAACACCGCACGGGCGTCCTGCCCTTCAGGGGCCAGCGTCGCGTGGATTTTCTGATCGTGGCAGGCAAGGCGAAGCGCCATGGAATCGCCCAAGCCGCGAGTCACCGCCAGTTCGTGGGCGGTGGGACGTTTGGAGAGTTCCGGCAGGCGCACGCGCTCACCGGCCAGCCCCGGCCGTTCATTGGCAAAGGCCACTTCGACATTGGCGCTGCCCGCAATGGAGCGCACACAGCCGGTAATGGCCCGGCGCATGGGTTCCATATCGGGACCCACACCGGATTTTGCTTTGGAATTATCGCCGGGACCTGCCATGATATTCGCCTTCCTCAGGCACCGAGTACGATGTTGGCGGCGCTTTCCTTCAGCTCAACGCCAAAGCAGCGCTGATATTGCTCAGCCACCAAGGTGCGTTCCAGCTCATCGCATTTGTTGAGGAAGGTGGCGCGGAAAGCAAAACCGACATCACCAAAAATCTCGGCATTTTCCGCCCAGGTGATCACCGTACGCGGGCTCATCACAGTGGAAAGATCGCCATTGATGAAGGCCGAACGAGTCATATCGGCCAGACGCACCATCTTGCTGACAGTATCACGGCCTGCGTCTGCCTTGGCAAAGCTCTTCACCTTGGCCAGAACAATATCCACTTCCTTCTCATGGGGCAGATAGTTCAAGGTGGTGACGATCGACCAACGGTCCATCTGCGCCTGATTGATCTGCTGCGTGCCATGGTAAAGGCCGGTGGTGTCACCCAGACCAACCGTGTTGGCCGTGGCGAACAGACGGAATGCAGGGTGAGGACGGATAACGCGGCTCTGATCGAGCAGCGTCAAACGGCCAGAGGATTCCAGAACGCGCTGGATGACGAACATCACGTCCGGGCGACCGGCATCATATTCGTCAAACACCAGCGCAACATTATGCTGATAAGCCCAGGGCAGAATGCCGTCCTTGAATTCGGTGATCTGCTTGCCGTCTTTCAGGACGATGGCGTCCTTACCAACCAGATCGATACGGCTGACGTGGCTGTCGAGGTTGACGCGCACGCAAGGCCAGTTGAGGCGGGCAGCAACCTGCTCGATATGGGTGGATTTACCCGTGCCGTGAAAGCCGGAGACCATGACGCGGCGATTGTGTGCAAAACCTGCCAGAATGGCCAGCGTGGTTTCCCGATCAAACAGATAGTCGGGATCGAGATCCGGCACGTAAGGATCGCCCTTGGAATAGGCCGGCACTCGAATATCGCTGTCGATACCAAAGACCTCCCGAACAGAAACGGTTGTGTCGGGCAGGTTGGTTATATCAAGATCAATTTTGCTCATCGTCTCTCCACGCCCGGCGTGCATCAACCGGCGCATCTCTCATGCAATCAGGTATTGTCTTCGATTAACAGAAACCTGCCTGCTTTAACAATTGGTAGGCTTGAATAACAGCACGAAAACGCTCTTCAGACCCTCTATCTCCGCCATTTGCATCTGGATGATGTTTTTTGACAAGCTCTTTATAGCGGGTTTTGATGTCTTGTGCGGTGGCAGCGCCCGTGAGACCCAGCGTATCAAAGGCTTTTGCCTCCAGCGTCTTCAGTTTGCGCGCCTGTGATGTTGCCCGCGACGCATTGCCGCGCCCCTGATTGACAAAGCCAAACGGGTCTTTCAGCCGCGCCTGAGAGGCCGCCGAGCCGGAACGCAGGGTGGATTGAATGGGCGAGGCCTTGGACGCCGTATTGACCCCCACCGTCCATGTCGGGCGATGACCGGTGATGGCTTCCTTCTGGTAGCGGGCAATCTCGGTATCGGACAGGCCGGAGAAGTAATTGTAGCCCTTGTTGTATTCCTGCACATGCTCGAAGCAGAACAGAAAAAACTGGCCCTCGGCATTGCGGCCCACGGGGGCGCGATGCGCGCCGGGGCGCTCACACCCATCCCACTGGCAGGTTGCAACAGCAGCTTCCGGTTCCGGGCCTTTTTTGCGGCGGGTACGGATCTTGTCGAAATATTTTGAGTCGAGTTTCATCCGGGGATTATGGGCCGTTACCCACCTCACAACAAGAATTGACAAATCATATTTCTCTTGGCCATTTAGGGGCTTTTTTAAAAACCCCAAAAAAGCCACCAGCACAGGATGCCAAACCATGTCGATCCGCCAAACCATCGAGCAAAAGCTGACGGAGGCTTTTCAACCGGAACGGCTGATTGTGCTGGACGAGAGCAGCCAGCATGCTGACCATCAGCCAGACATCACCGGCACGGGCGAAACACATATGCGGGTTCGCATCGTTTCTGCAAGCTTTTCCGGCATGAGCCGCCTTGCCCGTCACCGCGCCGTCAACGAATTGCTAAAGCCGCAACTGGACGCAGGCCTGCATGCGCTGGCCATTGAGCCAGCCGCCCCAGGGGAGACGACCCGCTGGTAACTTTATTGTGTGAGCTTCTCTTGCAGGAAGCTCAGCACCTCGGAGGACGGCACATCGTCCGCCACAAAGGACTGGCCAATGCCATGGGTGAGGATAAAGGTGAGCTGTCCACCTTTCACCTTCTTGTCCTGCGCAATCGCCTGCATCAGCACATCAGCGGGCGGTAGCTCGCCGGGGATTTCACCCATACGGGTGGGAAGGCCCACCTCTTTCAGGTGCTTTTCAACCCGCTTCGCATCATCGGGACTTGCCAGATTAAGCCGGGCTGAAAACTCATGGGCCAGCACCATGCCAATCGCCACACCTTCACCATGCACCAGACGGCTGCTGTCATACTGTGTAGCCGCCTCCAACGCGTGGCCAAAGGTGTGACCCAGATTGAGAAGGGCGCGGCGACCATTTTCGCGCTCATCGGCCACCACCACATCGGCCTTGGCCTGACAGGACAGCGCAATGGCCTCAGTCCGTGCCGCACCGCCTGCAAAAACCTCGCGCCAATTGCGCTCCAGCCAGTCAAAAAACTCCGGCTTGTCGATCAGTCCGTATTTGGCAACCTCGGCATAGCCTGCGCGAAATTCGCGTTCGCTCAATGTGTTCAGCACGCTGGTATCGGCCAGCACCAGATCGGGCTGATTGAAAATGCCCACCAGATTTATGCCCTGCCGGGCATTGATGCCGGTCTTGCCGCCCACGGACGAATCCACCTGCGACAGAAGCGAGGTGGGAATTTGCACAAACCGCACACCACGGCGCACAATGCCTGCGGCAAAGCCGGTCAGATCACCAATCACCCCGCCGCCCAACGCAATCACCGTGTCATTGCGCTCAATGCGCGCTTCCAGCAGCACATCACAGACCTTGGTGAGGTGATCGAAACTCTTGGTCTTTTCACCCGCCGGAAGCGTGAGTGACACCGCCTCAATGCCATCCACTTCCAGACTGTCCATCAAGGCTTCGAGGTAGAGCGGACCCACGTGTTCATCGGTAATAATCGCCGCCTTGCGACCCTTGATCCGCGATGAAATCTCGCCGCCTGCGCGGGCCAAAAGGCCATCGCCGATCAGAATATCATAGGCGCGCTCGCCCAGAGGCACATGGACAAGACGTTCAGCAGATGGTTGCTCACTCATGGTTTTTCCTGCCTTGGGTCAAATAAGCATTGAGTGCGTCCAGCACCTCCGCCCCAACCACATCCGCACGCACATTGCGCGAGACAACGGTCAGATTGGCGCGCTGATAGATGGGGTAGCGCTCATTCATCAGATTTTCCAGAGTCTGCTTCGGGTTTTCGGTCTTCAGCAAGGGACGGTTATCCCGTTTGTTGACCCGTTCCCACAGCACATCCAGATCGGCTTTCAGCCAGATGGAGATTCCGCCGCGCTCGATTTGCCGACGGGTCTTCTCGTTGATAAACGCACCGCCACCCGTCGAGACAACTTTGGGGCCTGAGCGCAGCAGCCGGCGAATGACCCGAGTTTCAAGCGCCCGGAATTCTGCTTCGCCATAGGTGGCAAACAATTCGCTGATCGACATGCGCGACACACGCTCAATCTCATGATCGGTATCGACAAAGGACAAGCCAAGCTGATTGGCCACAAGACGACCGATCGCTGATTTGCCAGCCCCCATGAGGCCAACAAAAATCAGGTTGCGGCGCTTGAGCAAAGCGCGGGTCCGCTCTGGCAGCGGAGATGCGACAGAAGAAATTGTGTGGGTCATCAGCCTTTTCGTAACCGTTTTACCACCCTATTGACAAATGCTGCCGCGCCGTCAAGCCGTTGCCGCACATGCAGACAAGAAAGCAATGGTTTACAGAGAGGATATAACCTTACGAAACTGGCTTGGACGAATATGAAGTCGATATACTCCACTATGATATTGAGAGATTGGACGTAGCAGATATGGCACGTTTTATGGGTACATTTAAAGAATTTCACAATCACATAGGTCCGCGCATTCGTAACGTCGCAAATGCTATTGCACGCAAAGAAAGAAATGCACGCAATGGCTTATGCCAACATTGTCAGAAAAAGTTTCCGGAACTTGACTCTGCGCATATCCATGGCCGTAGTCGACGTCAGATAATCGAACAAGTGCTGATGAAGTTTACCATAAATGCACAAGGATATGTTGATTGCGATCTGGGAGAAGTCGAACGCCTCATCATGGAGGCACACCAGCCCATCACAGATAATTTTCTCTTTTTATGCAAGAAATGTCATACTGAATACGACAAACCTCAACAACACGATTATAAAAAAATCAGAGTGTTAAATCGTCATGAGACCGCCACAAGGTCTGGCTCAGCTCCTCTTTGATCGAGCTATACCCCACAAACGCAATCGAGTTTAAACAACAGCTCCTCAAATCCAGACGAGCAACTATACGAACGCATTTTGCGTGTGGGTGCGTCGAAGAGAAAATATGGATCGCGGAAAACTTTTCAGACACCTCAAATGTTTTGCGCAACCTCAGAAGTCGAGCAGATTATAGGCCCGGTGAATGGCAGAGGCGAAAAATTGTGCGTCTGGAAGTTTTTATAGAAGATACCAGACCATAAAAGCCAAATAGCGCCAATAACTGCTCTATGCATTAATGCGTATTATTGACAACAAAAGGAACGCACCATGCCAACATTGTTCCGTTTTTTGTGTATCATCGCCACGCTGGTGGCCTTGGCCTATGGCCTATTGTGGGGGCTGGCGCTGTTTGTTGAGCCAAAACCGCGCGACATCACCACAACGGTGTTTCCAGCCCAAAACAAGCCCACAACACCTTGATCCGGATAAAAGACCATGGCTGATTTCAGCAAAGCCCGTATTGAAGCGTTTTTAGAAATGATGAGTGCCGAGCGCGGTGCGGCGGGCAACACGCTGATCTCCTACGAACGCGATCTGACCGATCTCCATGATTTTCTAAAAGAGCGCCATGTCAGCATGATGGAGGCTGCGAGTGCTGATCTCTCCGCCTATCTGGCCGACCTTGCCAAGCGGGGGTTTGAGGCAACATCCCAGGCACGAAAACTCTCCAGCACACGGCAATTCTATAAATTTCTCTATGCCGAAGGTTTACGGGGAGACGATCCCAGCTCTGTGCTGGATGCCCCGAAAAAAGGACGCGCCCTGCCGAAAATTCTCTCGATTGCGCAGGTGGATCAATTGTTGCTGCTGGCGGCAGAAGAGGCCGAGCTTGAGGG
>CAJYRE010000411.1 GCA_913776675.1 Rhizobiaceae bacterium | reverse complement strand
GCTCGTTCATTCGGGGCGGAAGGCATTGGCCTTTGCCGCACCGAGCATATGTTTTTCGAGGGCGAGCGCATTCATGTGATGCGTGAAATGATTTTGGCGGAAGATGAAGCGGGCCGCCGCGCAGCGCTGGACAAGCTGTTGCCCATGCAGCGATCGGATTTTACCGAGCTGTTTTCCATCATGCACGGCCTGCCGGTGACCATTCGTTTGCTGGACCCGCCTTTGCATGAGTTTCTGCCCAAAACCGAGCAGGAAGTGGCTGAAGTGGCCGCCGCCATGGGCATGGAGCCGCGCGCGCTGAGCCAGCGGGTGGATGCATTGCACGAGTTTAACCCCATGTTGGGCCATCGCGGCTGCCGGCTGGCAATTTCCTACCCCGAAATTGCCGAGATGCAGGCGCGCGCCATTTTTGAAGCGGCGATTGCTGCCGCCCGTGAGACCGGCGAGCCGGTGGTGCCGGAAATCATGGTGCCGCTGGTCAGCCTGCGCTCTGAGCTGGATTATGTGAAGGGCGTGATTGATGGCGTGGCATCGGAAGTGATGCGCGAAGGTGGGCTGGAAATTTCCTATCTGGTCGGCACCATGATCGAGCTGCCGCGTGCGGACATCCGTGCGCATGTGATTGCCGAGGCTGCCGAATTTTTCTCGTTTGGCACCAATGACCTGACGCAGACCACGTTTGGCATGTCCCGCGATGATGCCAGCGCCTTTATCCCGGTCTATCAGAAAAAGGGCATTATCGAGCGCGATCCCTTTATTTCTCTGGATTTTGATGGGGTTGGTGAGCTGATCCGCATTGCCGCCGAGCGCGGCCGCCAGACCCGGCCAGATATGAAGCTGGGCATTTGCGGCGAACACGGCGGCGATCCAACCTCCATCCATTTCTGCGAGGATGTCGGGCTGGATTATGTCTCCTGCTCACCGTTTCGTGTGCCCATTGCCCGGTTATCTGCAGCACAGGCCACCATCAAGCAGCAGCGATTGCTCGCTCAGGATGACAAATCACCGCGTTTGTGACATAGCGGCGAAGCGACATTGTTTAGCAGGAGGCTTCAGCCGATGAGCGCCCCAAACCCGGCATCGTCCAACGCCAAGCCATCACGAAAGCGCCGCCAGAAAGGCCGCGATCCGCTGAAAGCCGACGCCAGTGCCGTTATCGACACCACGCCGCGCGCAAGCCGTATGCATGCGGTGATGAAGACGGATCGCTTCAAGGCCTCGGCGCTGCTGGCAGGGTTTGGCCTGTTTTTGCTGGCGGTATCGCAAAGCCTGCCGCATGATTATGGCTTTGCCGAGCTGGGGGCGCTGTTTACCTTCTCGGTGTATGATCTGGTGCTGGCCATGCTGGGCATTGCGGTGGCCTGCGCCATGATGGACACGGCCAAACAGTTTGCCACCACCATTGGTGTGCTGACAGGCGTGCTGGCGGTGATGCTGCTGTTTTTCGATCCTATCTTTGTGGCAATCCGTGATAGCGCGCTGGGCGATGTGCTGTATCTGGTGGCACCGCTGGCGGTGGTGGTCACGGGCATCAGCCTGTGGCTTCCGGGACGGTGGCGCTATCGGGCCATGCTGGTGTCGGCAGGTATTGTGGCCTTTTCCTTTTCGCTGTTTGTCGGACTGGATGATTTCGGCGTCGGTATTCCGGTGTTTGCGCTGTTTTCGGTGCTGTCCACACTGTGGATCATCCTCGCCCCGGCCTTCCTGCTGCGCTGCTTCAAGGGTCCGTGGCTCAAAATTCCCGCCCGTATTCTGGGAAGCTGGCTCATCGTCATCGCCGTCATCGTCACGGTGTCGCTCTATGTGCCGCTGCCCATCAAAACCCAACCGGCCGTGGACCTCGGGCAACCCAACCTGGAAACCAACGGCGAAGACCCCGGCACAGACCCCATGCCCGACGCCAACGACCCCGCCTTTCAGGACAAAGGCCCTTACGGCTCCATGAACACCGACGGCCCCCTGCCAGACTTTTTGAAGGAAGAGCCAAAGCCCGACCCGAAGGCACCTTCAGTGTTTGAGGGATTGAAGACACCGAAGATTGGGGGGTGAGGGCATTTTCGGGACGTTGACGTTTTGGTACTCAATAAACCGCTCAATGTTCGAAGCTCATATTTCGAGCGCAGTGAGTTCGTTTATAAAATCAAATTTATTCATTATTTTCGTCGTTTCCGTATTCCGTAAGTCTGTATGTGCGGTTTGACTGCGGTTTATCGAACAAATGCGTCTGTTTGGGGTCGGCGCGCCTACACGCTTCTGGGGGGCTCCTGCCGATGCGCGGCAAGGGAAAATGCTATGGCAAGGCCGTGGTGGAAACCGTCTTGAAGGCAATCAAATCAGAGCTGGTTGGGCGAACTGTATTCAAAAACAAGGAGCCGAGCTGAAATCGTCATTGGACAATATATCGAGGCCTTCTCTGCCGTCGAGCTGTGGCCTCTCTTTGGTTATCGTACCGATGGCGGCAGGGTGCGGGTTTCATACGATGCCTAGCTCGTTGAGCGTCAAAGTTGATGATTTAAAGGCGGCCGCTTCCAAAAAACACAACCTCAGACCTTGACCTTGTTGGAATGAGGCCTAGCTCTCTGATGTTAGCGTGATTGCGCAACCATTGCATTGATGTGAACTTTTGATTTTTTGAAAACGACATTTGGGGGCCTGTTTATGGACACCGAACTCTCACCCGCCGATTTCATTCAGGCCAGTCGTGTTTTGA
>CAJYRE010000410.1 GCA_913776675.1 Rhizobiaceae bacterium | reverse complement strand
CGGTGCGCTCCGGCCTCACCGTTGATGGCAAGCTTTATGCGGCACCCTTCTATGCTGAAAGCTCGATGGTCATGTACCGCAAGGATCTGTTTGAAAAAGCAGGCCTGAAGATGCCGGAAGCCCCCACTTGGGATTTCATCAAGGAAGCTGCTGACAAGATCACTGACAAGTCCAAGGAAGTCTATGGCATCTGCTTGCGCGGCAAGGCGGGCTGGGGCGAGAACATGGCGTTTCTCACCGCCATGTCCAATTCCTTTGGCGCGCGCTGGTTTGATGAACAGTGGAAGCCACAGTTTGATCAGCCAGAGTGGAAAAAGACCCTTCAGTTCTATGTGGACCTGATGAAGAAAGATGGCCCTCCAGGTGCCTCTTCCAATGGCTTTAATGAAAACCTCGCCCTGTTCCAGACCGGCAAATGCGGCATGTGGATTGATGCCACCGTGGCAGCGTCCTTCGTGACCAACCCGAAGGAATCCAAGGTTGCTGATCAGGTCGGCTTTGCGCTGGCACCCGATAACGGTCTTGGCAAGCGCGGCAACTGGCTGTGGTCGTGGAACCTCGCCATCCCCGCTGGCTCCAAGAAGGTGGAAGCCGCTGAAAAGTTCATCGCCTGGGCAACCAGCAAGGACTATTTGAAGCTGGTGGCCGAGAAAGACGGCTGGGCCAACGTGCCTCCGGGCACCCGCACCTCGCTCTATGCCAACGCCGATTACCAGAAGGCTGCACCTTTTGCCAAGATGACGCTGGACAGCATCAACTCGGCAGACCCCAAGCACCCAACCGTGAAGCCTGTGCCATATGAAGGCGTGCAATATGTGGCAATCCCGGAATTCCAGGGCATCGGCACCGCCGTTGGCCAGCAATTCTCGGCAGCCCTTGCTGGCCAGACCACAGTGGATCAGGCGCTGAAGACAGCGCAGACCCTGACCGAGCGTGAGATGAAGAAGGCGGGTTATCCGAAGAAGTAAGGGGCTGAATGAGGGGTTTACCCCCCTCTGCCCTGCCGGGCTTGGCCCTTCGTATGGCTCAGGGCGTTCGTCAGTACAATCGATTCACTGGATCGATTGTTCGGCTTCGCCGACCCTTCCTCACCCCACCTCAAGGGGGGAGATCGACCCCGCGTTTACGTCTCGATCCTAATTTTCTCGTCAACAGGTCGATAACACAAACAGTGCTGGAGAAACTGCTGGATGCGTCTATCCAATCTCCCCCCTTGAGGGGGAGATGTCCGGCAGGACAGAGGGGGGTAGGCCCCACACTCCAAGCACAAAATTTCAACTTCCAACACCCCCAAGAGGCGCGGCAGACATGGCGACGACCCATACCCACTCCTCGGCCCGATGGATGATGGCCCCTTCGGTTATCCTGCTGTTTGCATGGATGATCGTGCCGCTGGTCATGACCATTTATTTCTCGGTGCTGAACTATAATCTGCTGATGCCCGGCGTGCATGAATTCGTCGGCCTGCTGAATTATCAATATTTCCTCACCGATCCGGCCTTCTTTGCAGCCCTCACCAATACGCTGTTGCTGGTCGGCGGCGTGCTGGCCATTTCCATCATCGGCGGCATTGCGCTGGCGCTGCTGCTGGATCAGCCAATGTTTGGCCAAGGCATTGTCCGCATTCTGGTGATTTCGCCGTTTTTCATCATGCCAACGGTGGCCGCACTGGTGTGGAAAAACATGCTGATGAACCCGGTGAATGGCTTGTTTGCCTTCGCTTTCCGGGCCGTTGGGCTGGAGCCGCTGGATTGGCTTTCCACCATTCCGCTGCTCTCCATCGTGATCATCGTCGCATGGCAATGGCTGCCCTTTGCAACGCTGATCCTGCTCACCGCCCTGCAATCTCTGGACGAAGAGCAGAAGGAAGCGGCCGAAATGGATGGTGCCGGGCCGATCTCGAAATTCATCTATATCACCCTGCCCCACATGGCCCGCGCCATCACTGTGGTGGTGCTGATTGAGACCATCTTCCTGCTGTCTGTCTTTGCCGAAATTCTCGTGACCACCAATGGCGGCCCCGGCACCGACAGCACCAACCTGACCTATCTGATCTACAATCAGGCCCTGTTGCAATTTGACATTGGCGGAGCCTCCGCAGGCGGCATTGTGGCTGTGGTGCTGGCCAATATCGTTGCCTTTTTCCTGATCCGCCTCATCGGCAAGAACCTGGAGAGCTGATCAATGGCACGCGCAATATCCAACAAGCGTAAGCTGACCTTCACCCTCATCGCCTGGGCCATTGGCCTCTTGATGTTCTTCCCGATCCTGTGGACATTTCTCACCAGTTTCAAAAGCGAGGGCGATGCCATCGCCTCGCCGCCGGTGTTTCTGTTCTTCCACTGGACCACGGAAAACTACACCGAGGTGCAAAGCCGCTCGGATTATTTCTCGCACTTCATGAACTCGGTGGTGATTTCCTTTGGCTCCACACTTCTGGGGCTGGCCATTGCCATTCCATCGGCCTGGGCCATGGCCTTTTCGCCCACCAAGCGCACCAAGGATGTGCTGATGTGGATGCTTTCCACCAAGATGATGCCGCCCGTGGGGGCGCTGATCCCGATCTATCTGCTGTTTCGGGATGGCGGATTGCTCGATAGCCGCATTGGTCTGGTGGGCGTGCTGACCATGATCAACCTGCCGATCATCATCTGGATGCTCTACACCTACTTCAAGGAAATCCCCGGCGAAATTCTCGAAGCGGCCCGCATGGATGGTGCCTCCTTGATGAAGGAAATCATCTATGTACTCACCCCCATGGCGGTTCCGGGCATTGCTTCCACGCTGCTGCTCAACATCATCCTGTCGTGGAACGAGGCCTTCTGGACCCTCAATCTCACCACGTCCGTTGCGGCACCGCTCACCACCTTCATCGCCTCCTATTCCAGCCCGGAAGGTCTGTTTTACGCCAAGCTCTCGGCTGCCTCCACCATGGCGATTGCCCCAATCGTCGTCCTCGGATGGTTCAGCCAGAAACAATTGGTGCGCGGGCTCACCTTCGGCGCTGTGAAATAATAAGGAAAACCACAATGGGCAGTATTCAGCTTAAAAACGTCTCAAAATCCTTTGCCGAACACAAGGTTATTCCTGGCATTGATCTGGACATCAATAATGGCGAGTTCGTTGTGTTTGTTGGTCCCTCCGGCTGCGGCAAATCCACCCTGCTGCGGCTGATTGCCGGGCTGGAAGATACGACCAGTGGCAAGATCTTCATTGACGGCACCGACGCCACCGACGCCAAACCATCCGAGCGCGGCCTTGCCATGGTATTTCAGTCTTACGCGCTGTATCCGCACATGAGCGTGCGCTCCAACATCGGCTTTCCGCTGAAAATGGCAGGCATGGACAAGGGCGAGATTGATAAAAAGGTGACGGATGCCGCCCGCATCCTCAACCTCACAGATTATCTCGACCGCAAACCGCGCCAGCTTTCCGGCGGTCAGCGCCAGCGCGTGGCGAGATCGGAAGAGCGTCGTGTAGGGAA
>CAJYRE010000409.1 GCA_913776675.1 Rhizobiaceae bacterium | reverse complement strand
GCCAGCCGCAAGCACCGGTCAACACCTTGCCAGTGCAGCAGGTGCAACAGGCACAGGGCAACAATACCGTCCAGATTCAACAACTGGAAGATGAAATTCGTCAGCTCAATGGTCGTATTGAAGACATGAGCTACCAACTGTTGCAAATGCAGGAAACCATCCGCAAGGCGCAGCAGGATAACGAATTCCGATTCCAGGAGCTGGAAAAAAAAAGAAGTGACGCAGGTGCCTCGGGCCAAAATAGCCCGGCCGTAGCGCAAAAACAGGCTCAAACGCCTGCAACAACCGATGGAGTCGGCGAAATCATTGATGGTTCCGCCGGCTCTTCTTCTGCGTCTGCACGCCAGAAAGCCGGCGATGCCCCCGGCCCGACCACACTTGGCGGCATTTCCATGGATGCCAATGGCAATCCGGTAGGTGCAACCTTAAATGGAACTCTGGGCGATAATGGCGCAGGCAGCGCCGGTGCAAGCACCACGGCAAGCGTCAGCAATTCTCCCGCCAGCGAAAAAGACCTTTACCAAGTCGCTTATAGCCATGTGCTGGCCGGTGATTACAAATCTGCGGAAGGTGAATTCAAAGATTTTATCAGCCGCTACCCCAAAAGCGGTCGCGCTGCCGATGCCAGTTTCTGGCTGGGCGAAGCACAATATTCACAAGAACGCTATAAGGATGCGGCTGAAACCTTCCTGAAGGCCTATCAGGCTTACGGAAAATCGGCAAAAGCACCGGAAATCCTGCTCAAACTCGGCATGTCATTGTCTGCACTCGGCAATAAGGACACCGCCTGCGCCACCTTGCGTGAAGTGAACAAGCGTTATCCGGATGCCTCCAAGGCCGTTCAGAACAAATCTGTCAGCGAACAAAAACGCCTTGCCTGCGGATGATTGCCGCTCCAGACCTGCACGATCCATTGCTGGTAACACTGCATGGTTTTTTACAAACCATCCGCAAACCCTGCCGGATACTCGTCGCCGTATCGGGCGGAAGTGATTCTCTGGGATTGCTGATTGCGCTGCATGAGCTGCTGCACAGCACCAGACAGGCCCACGTGACCTTGCTGGCTGCCACCATTGATCATGATTTGCGTGCCGAATCCGCCCAGGAAGCGCAGGAAGTGGCTGCCCTTTGCGCCCAGCGTGGCATTGTACACCTCATCCGCCGCTGGGATGCGCCCAAACCCGCAACAGGCATTGCCGTTGCAGCCCGCCTTGCCCGCTACCGGCTGCTGAGCGAGGCCGCCGCCGCGCTAAAGGCCGATGTGATTTTCACCGGCCACACGCTTGATGATCAGACTGAGACCATTGCCATGCGCCACGCCCGCAGCGAATCAGCAACAACCGCTGGCCGCTTTGGCATGGCCGATCATGTGCTCTATCGCAACCAGATCTGGATTTATCGCCCGCTGTTAAATTGCCGTCGCCACGTGATGCGGGATTTTCTCACCGCGCGCGGCGTCCGCTGGATCGATGATCCCAGCAACAGCAATCCACATTATGAACGGGCACGTGTGCGGGCGGAGCTGTCTCAACACGTTGCTGTTGCGCCCGTTCCCGCCCAGCATGAGCGCCTTTGGCTATCAAAAACGGCCGCCACGATGATCAACGCCCACGCACATATGCCTGCGAACGGCGTTGTGGCGCTTCATACAGATGCATTTCAGGCCCCTGCCCCGGTTTTACGTCATGCCTTGCAGATGCTTTTGGCAACCTTGGGCGGACAGAGCCATGGTCCGGCTGATCCGGCACTGGCGACCCTCATCACTCTGCTGGACAAGCCCGCCGGAGCGCGGCTGACATTGGGGCGTTGTCTGGCGCATCGCTCTGCGCAAGCTATTCTGCTGGTGCGCGAGGCGCGCAACTTGCCATCCATTACCCTGGCCCCGCAAGAAACCGTTGTGTGGGACGGGCGCTGGTGCATGACCAACCACAACGGCACCCCTCTGCACATCCGCCCCAGCCGAATCACCGTGGACAAACCGCTGGAAACCACACCGATGGTTCCGCCCTCGATCTTGGCGCTGGGCCAGCAATCCATGCCGCTGCTTGCGTTGTCAGATGATGATAGCGGGCAGCACGTTCGCATGAATACATCGTGCCAGCGGGTGATTTCCCCCTACGAGACATTTTTGCCGGGCTTTGACTGGCCTTTGGCCTGCGCTTTGGCAGAGCTTTTCCAGACAAAGCGATTTTTTCCGCCTTATTTTTAGATCTTATTGACGGAAAACGAGAGTTGGGCAGCGCTTCTCCTTGGCAAGCCGCTTCGAGAAACCTATGTTATGGGATGACTATACGGCGCTCCGTGCGTCAGGCATTTTCTCTGGGGAGTTCGATGAACCCAAATTTTAGAAATCTCGCGCTGTGGGCGATCATAGCACTGCTGTTGATTGCACTGTTCAGCATGTTCCAGACGTCACCGTCGCAAACAAGTTCACGCGAGGTTCCCTATTCGCAGTTTCTTCGTGAGGTTGATGCCGGGCGCGTTCGTGACGTCACTGTGACGGGCAATCGCATTCTCGGCAGCTATGGTGAAAACGGCCAGTCCTTCCAGACCTACGCGCCGGTGGTGGATGACAATCTGCTGGACAAGCTCCAGAGCAAGAATGTGCTGATTGTCGCCCGTCCGGAATCGGATGGCTCATCCGGTTTCCTCAGCTATCTGGGCACATTGCTGCCGATGCTGGTGATTCTCGGCGTGTGGCTATTCTTCATGCGGCAAATGCAAGGTGGATCGCGCGGAGCCATGGGCTTTGGCAAGTCCAAAGCCAAGCTTTTGACCGAGGCCCATGGTCGCGTCACCTTTGATGATGTCGCAGGCGTGGATGAAGCCAAGCAGGATCTGGAAGAAATTGTCGAGTTTCTGCGCGATCCGCAAAAGTTCCAGCGTCTGGGCGGCAAAATTCCGCGCGGCGTGCTGCTGGTTGGCCCGCCCGGCACCGGTAAAACGCTTCTCGCCCGCTCGGTGGCTGGCGAAGCCAATGTGCCTTTCTTCACCATTTCCGGTTCTGACTTCGTGGAAATGTTTGTGGGCGTGGGCGCAAGCCGCGTGCGCGACATGTTCGAGCAGGCCAAGAAAAATGCACCGTGCATTATCTTCATCGACGAAATCGATGCTGTGGGTCGTCACCGTGGTGCTGGTCTTGGCGGCGGTAACGATGAGCGCGAACAGACCCTCAACCAGTTGCTGGTGGAGATGGATGGTTTTGAGGCGAATGAAGGAATTATCCTGATTGCCGCCACCAACCGCCCCGATGT
>CAJYRE010000408.1 GCA_913776675.1 Rhizobiaceae bacterium | reverse complement strand
TTGATGGGCGCAGGCCGTACCGAATTTGCCATGAGCCTGTTTGGCAAATCCTATGGTCACAAGATCAGTGGTGAAGCCTATATGGACGGCAAGCTGGTGGATGTCTCCACCGTGCGCAAGGCGATTGATTCGGGTCTGGCCTATGTGACGGAAGATCGCAAGCATTTGGGCTTGGTGCTGGCTGACAATATCCTGCACAACACAACGCTGGCCAACCTGCCGGGCGTTTCCAATGCCGGTGTCATCAATGACATCAAGGAAACACGGGTTGCCACCGATTATCGCTCAAAGCTGCGCATTCGCTCACATGGCATTTATCAGGAAACCGTCAACCTTTCGGGCGGCAACCAGCAGAAGGTTGTTCTGTCCAAATGGCTGTTTTCCAACCCGGAAGTGCTCATTCTGGATGAGCCGACGCGCGGCATCGATGTCGGCGCGAAATATGAAATCTACAGCATTATCAACCAGCTTGCGGCCGACGGAAAAGGCGTTCTGATGATTTCGTCGGAAATGCCCGAACTGCTTGGAACCTGCGACCGAATCTACGTCATGAACGAAGGACGCATCGTCGCAGAACTTTCAAAAGAAGAGGCAAGCCAGGAAAGCATCATGCGCGCTATCATGCGCTCAGGGGAGAAGAAATAATGAGTTCCGTCAACCCATCCTCGGAAGAGCAAAACGTGGTGTCGATCGCCTCGTATATTCGCGCCAATATCCGCGAATACGGCATGTTGATCGCGCTTGTCGTCATCATGGTGTTCTTTCAATGGTACACTGGTGGCATTCTGTTCAAGCCTGTCAACCTGACCAATCTCGTCTTGCAGAATTCCTTCATTGTCATCATGGCGCTGGGCATGCTGCTGGTGATTGTCGCAGGCCATATTGACCTGTCCGTTGGCTCGATAGTCGGCTTTATCGGAGCCGTTGCCGCCATCATGACCGTGACCTGGGGTCTTGGCTTCATTCCCACCGTTCTGGCCTGTCTGGCGATTGGCGGTATTATTGGTGCTGCCCAAGGCTATTGGGTGGCCTATCACCGCATTCCATCCTTCATCGTGACGCTGGCTGGCATGCTCGTGTTCCGTGGCTTGACACTTTACGTTCTCGGTGGCCGCAATATTGGTCCTTTCCCGGCGGAATTCCAGCTTATCAGCACCGGCTTCCTGCCCGATTTCATCAATATGGGCGACCTTCACTCCACCTCGATCATTCTGACCGTCGTGGGTGCCGTGGCCCTGTTCGTGCTGGCATGGCGTCGCCGTCAGGTCAATGTTGCACATGGCATTGATGTTGAGCCTTTCGGCTTCTTCGTGGTCCAGAACCTGATCGTTTCTGGTGCCATTCTGCTGCTGGGCTATCTTCTGTCCACCTATCGCGGCCTGCCAAACGTTTTGGTGGTCATGCTGGCCTTGATCATTCTCTATTCCTTCGTAACGCGCCGCACCACCATTGGTCGCCGCATCTACGCCATGGGCGGCAACGAAAAGGCCACAAAGCTGTCCGGTATCAACACCGAGCGCCTGAGCTTCCTCACCTTTGTCAATATGGGTGCTTTGGCCGGTCTGGCTGGTATGATCGTGGCAGCCCGCCTGAACTCTGCAACGCCAAAGGCCGGTAGCGGCTTCGAGCTGGACGTGATTGCAGCGTGCTTTATCGGCGGTGCATCGGCATCTGGTGGCGTTGGCAAAATTACCGGTGCCGTGATTGGTGCCTTTATCATGGGCGTGATGAACAACGGCATGTCCATCGTTGGCCTGGGCATTGATTTCCAGCAGATGGTCAAGGGTCTCGTGCTTCTCGCCGCCGTCTTCTTCGACGTCTACAACAAGAACAAAGCAGCCTAAGGAAACTGGGTCATGTATCTTTCGCAATTGAAAGCCGGTGGAGTGATCTGCCGGCAAGGTGAAGTCGCGCGTCTTGTGCCGGGCTTTTCCTCCACTTTTGATCTCGCCAAGGCCGCCATTGCGGCCAAGGTTAGCCTCGCTGATCTGATCGCAAAACAGGGCGAAGGCGATAAAGTCGATTTGGCAGCTCTCGCTGCCAGCGGCAAGCTGGATTGCCCGGTGCGCCATCCCGATGCGGCCCACATGTTCCTCACCGGCACGGGCCTCACCCACACCGGCTCAGCCTCTGCCCGCGACAGCATGCACGCTGACACGGCTGGCATGAGCGACAGCATGAAAATGTTCCGCATGGGTCTGGAAGGCGGCAAGCCGAAGGACGGCGCTTGGGGTGTGCAGCCCGAGTGGTTCTACAAGGGCACGGGCGTCAATGCCGTGGCACCTCTGGATGGCCTTGAATCGCCTTCCTTCGCCCTTGATGGCGGCGAAGAGCCGGAAATTGCCGGTTTTTATCTGATCGATGCCGATGGCACGCCAGTGCGCATTGGCTTCACGCTGGCCAACGAATTTTCTGACCACGTGACAGAGAAGATCAACTATCTCTACCTCGCCCATTCCAAGCTGCGCCCGGCCTCCTTTGGCCCGGAACTGCTGGTGGGTGATTTGCCAGCCCATATCAACGGCACCTCCAAGATCTTGCGCGACGGCAAGACCGTTTGGGAAAAGCCGTTCCTGTCGGGCGAGGACAACATGTCCCACACCATCGCCAATCTGGAATATCACCACTTCAAATACGGTCTGTTCTGCCAGCCCGGCGATTTGCATGTGCATATGTTCGGCACCGCCACCCTCTCCTTCGCTGACGGTTTCAAGACGGTTGCTGGCGATGTGTTTGAAGTGAGCGCACCGGAATTTGGTCTGCCTTTGCAAAATCCGCTGGTGGTTGCCACGGAAACGACGTTTGCCGTCAAGAAGATCTGAATAAGGGCGGCAAAAAGCCGCCGCGTTAACACCAAACACGGGAAGAAACACCATGAGTGGCTTCAAACCTAAGGAATGGCCCCGCACGCTGCGCTCTCAGTCGTGGTACGGCGGCACATCGCGCGACACCATCTATCATCGCGGCTGGATGAAAAATCAGGGCTACCCGCACGATCTGTTCGACGGTCGCCCGGTGATCGGCATTCTCAACACCTGGTCGGACCTGACCCCTTGCAACGGCCACCTGCGGGAACTGGCCGAAAAGGTCAAGGCTGGTGTTTGGGAAGCCGGTGGTTTCCCGGTTGAAGTGCCAGTGTTTTCGGCCTCGGAAAACACCTTCCGCCCAACCGCGATGATGTATCGCAATCTGGCCGCTCTGGCCGTTGAAGAAGCCATGCGCGGCCAGCCAATTGATGGCGCCGTGCTGCTGGTGGGCTGTGACAAGACCACGCCATCGCTGGTGATGGCTGCCGCCTCCACCGACATTCCGTCCATCGTTGTCACCGGCGGTCCGATGCTGAACGGTTACTTCCGTGGCGAGCGCGTTGGTTCCGGCACGCATCTGTGGAAGTTCTCGGAAGCCGTCAAGGCTGGCGAGATGACTCAGGAAGAATTCCTGGAAGCCGAAGCTTCGATGTCGCGCTCTTCCGGCACCTGCAACACCATGGGCACCGCCTCGACAATGGCCTCGATGGTAGAAGCCCTCGGCATGGCGCTGTCTGGCAATGCTGCTATTCCAGCCGTTGACAGCCGCCGCCGCGTGATGGCGCAGCTCTCTGGCCGTCGCATTGTGCAGATGGTCAAGGACGATCTGAAGCCCTCTGACATCATGACCAAGGCAGCCTTTGAAAACGCCATCCGCGTCAATGGTGCCATCGGTGGCTCCACCAACGCCGTTGTGCATATTCTGGCTATGGCTGGCCGCGTTGGTATTGATTTGACGCTGGACGATTGGGATCGCCTTGGCCGCGATATCCCGACCATCGTCAACCTGATGCCATCGGGCAAATACTTGATGGAAGAATTCTTCTATGCAGGTGGTCTGCCAGTGGTTATCAAGCGCCTTGGCGAAGCTGGCAAGCTCAACAAGGATGCGATCACGGTTTCCGGCGAAACCATCTGGGACGAAGTCAAGGACGTGAAGAACTGGAATGAGGATGTCATCCTGCCAGTTGAAAAAGCCCTGACCCAGCACGGCGGTATCGTTGTTCTGCGCGGCAATCTCGCACCCAAGGGCTGCGTGCTGAAGCCATCGGCAGCGTCCGAGCATCTGATGAAGCATCTCGGCCGCGCCGTGGTGTTTGAAGACATCGACGATTACAAGGCCAAGATCAATGACGAGGCCCTCGACATTGACGAAACCTGCGTGATGGTGCTCAAAAACTGTGGTCCGCGCGGCTATCCGGGCATGGCGGAAGTGGGCAACATGGGCTTGCCGCCCAAGGTGCTGCGCAAGGGCATTACCGACATGGTGCGTATCTCGGATGCACGCATGTCCGGCACCGCTTACGGCACCGTGCTGCTGCACACCTCGCCAGAAGCCGCCCGTGGTGGTCCGCTGGCGATTGTCAAGGATGGCGATTTCATCGAGCTGGATGTGGATGCCCGCAAGATTCATCTGGATATTTCCGATGAAGAAATGCAGCGCCGCCTGGCCGATTGGCGTCCGAATGTTGAAACCCCTGCCAGCGGCTATGCAAAACTGTTCCACGACCACGTGGAAGGAGCCGACACGGGTGCTGACTTCGACTTCCTCAAGGGCTGCCGTGGTGCCGCCGTTGGCAAGGACTCGCACTAACACCATATAAACAGCGAAATGCGCCGAATAGGCGCATTTCTCTTTGACGAATTTAAAAATCGGGGCAAGCTCATGACCTCCACCCAAAAGATCGCGCTGGCCTTGGCTGGCGTTGGCAAAATTGCCCGTGATCAGCATATTCCCTCCTGCGAAGAAGGCCGCGATTTTGACATCAAGGTCGCCATCAGCCGCAACGCCAAGATTGAGGGTGCCGAGAATTTTGAAAGCTATGATGCCTTTTTGGAAAACCGGAAAGACATCCGCGCCATTTCGCTCTGCACCCCGCCGGACGTGCGCTTTGACATGGCTAAAAAGGCCATCGCCGCTGGCCTCGACGTGTTGATGGAAAAGCCGCCGGCTGCCACCATTGGTGAAGCGCAAGCCTTGGCTGAAATGGCCGAGCTTGCTGGCGTTGTGCTGTTTGCCACCTGGCATTCGCGCTTTGCCAATGGCGTTGAACCGGCCCGCGAATGGCTGTCGACCAAAAAAATCACCAGCGTCACCATCACCTGGAAAGAAGATGTGCGCCGCTGGCACCCCGGTCAGGCATGGATCTGGGAAGCGGGCGGTTTTGGCGTGTTTGATCCGGGCATCAATGCACTGTCCATCCTCACCGCCATCATTCCTGGCCAGACGATTGTCGAAAAAGCCTCACTGGCTTTCCCATCCAATCGCCAGCAGCCGATTGCAGCTTCCTTGCAGATGCGCAGTGCCGCAGGCGCGCCGATCAGCGCAGAGTTTGACTGGCGTCAGGAAGGTCCGCAAACCTGGGATATTGTGGTCGAAACCGATAAAGGCACACTGCGACTCGCAAAGGGCGGTGCGGAACTCTATATAGATGGCAAGCTGACCGTTGAAGGCCCAGACCGCGAATATGCCCGCATCTATACCCGCTTTGCCGAACTGGTGCGGACCCGCAAGAGCGACGCCGACTATCAGCCCCTTCGCCTTGTTGCCGATGCTTTCCTAACGGGCGAGCGTCATGAGGTTGAAGCCTTTATCGAATAATAGAAACTTCCAAAGTTTCTGACGGGATACAAGCGCATCTCCCAAGAATGACGCGCTTGTATCCCTATCTTATCTTTCAGAAGAGGAATTCAGGATGACATTGAATCTGACCGGAAAGCACCTGATCTCAGGCGAATGGGTGAATGGCGCAGGCACATTCGTCTCCCATCCCGCAACGGGCGAGAGCCGCGCTTACGCGACTGGCTCGGCCGCTCTCGTTGATCGCGCCTTCAAGGCTGCGGAAGAGGCCTTTATCTCTTACGGCTATTCATCGCGCGAAGAGCGCGCCAAGTTTCTCGAAGCCATTGCCGAAGAAATTGATGCCCGTGGCGAGGCCATCACCGCCATTGGCAGCCAGGAAACCGGCCTGCCGGAAGCCCGCCTGCAAGGCGAGCGCGGTCGCACCACCGGCCAGCTCAAACTGTTTGCCGAGCATATCCGTAAAGGTGACTATCTAGACCGCCGCTTTGATGCCGCCCTGCCAGACCGTCAGCCCCTGCCCCGCCCCGACATTCGCCTGATGCAGCGGCCGATTGGCCCGGTTGGCGTGTTTGGCGCGTCCAACTTCCCGCTGGCTTTCTCCACCGC
>CAJYRE010000407.1 GCA_913776675.1 Rhizobiaceae bacterium | reverse complement strand
CGTCGCTTATCCGGCTGGCTGGTCTCTGGCTTGCGCCCTTGAAAGCTGAGGCCGTGGCGCTGGCCATCTGGCCCTTGTGCTGGACTTTGCCGGTCATGGTGTCGCTGGGTATTTCAGCTTTTCGGCTCGGCGGGCGCGTTGCCATGCATGTGGCGCTGGGGCTGGCGGGCCTGTATCTGATAACCTCCAATCGCTTTTTGCCCGGCTCGATTGACCATCATAATGTGCAGATTGCACTGATAGCCGTGCTGGCCACGATACTTAGCACATCTCGAACAGGGTCCGCCTATGGTGTCGCCGGTTTTGCCTGCGCCATGGCATTGGCAATTGGTGCTGAAACCACGCCGATTATTGCCGTGGTCTGTGTGATTGTTGCGGTTCGGTGGGGGCTGGAAGGGCAGGATATGCAGGCGCGGGCCATGGCGTTTTCCTTGAGCCTGGCGTTGTGTGTCACCTTGCTGTTTGTGGCCACGGTGCCACCCGCTCATTATCGGGTGGTGACCTGCGATAATCTGTCTTTTGGCTATTACACTCTCACGGCCATGGGCGGCTGCGGCCTGTTCATGGCTGCTGCCTTTATCTCCCGTCTGGCCCGGTCTGTGCGTCTGGCTGCGCTGGTGCTGGTGGGCGCAGGCCTTGGTGTGACGGCGTTGATGATCGCGCCTGAATGCCTGGGCAATCCGTTGGCCAGTCTTGATCCTATGCTGGTCACGCTCTGGCTCGACAATGTTGGTGAGGCCATGTCCTTTCTGGCCATCGCCCGGCATGAGCCACAGGGGCTTGCGGGCTTTTACATGGTCGGTTTTCTGGCGCTGGTGGTGTGCCTGCTGCGGGTCATGCGCCGAGATCGCACGCTTGCCCATGCGGTGTGGGGTTTGATGCTGGCGGCAAGCTGGGGGATTTCTCTCATTCAGGTGCGTGGGGCGATGTTTTCCAACATGCTGACCATTGTTCCGTTTGCCTTGCTGATTGCCGATCTGCGCGCCCAAATGCTGCGGCCCCATTCCGGTGGGCGGGCTGCTGCAGCCTATGTGGCCACCATCCTGATAGCGGTGCCGTGTTTGTGGGCTGTCATGGGTGTGCTGGCATTTCAGGGGCCTGAGAGCTTGCAATCGCTTCTGCAAGGGCAGCTTCAGGCGAATGGTCAGGCCAATGCACAGGATTGCCAATCGGCTGTGGCATTGCGCCAATTGTCCGGTTTACCCGCAACCGTGGTTATCGCCCCTTCCAACAGCGGCACGGCCATCCTGCGTTTTACCCCTCATAAAATCCTCACAGCCCCCTATCATCGGGATCAGGGTGGCATGTTAACGGAATTGCACATTGGCCTTTCGACCCCGCAGGATTCATATGCTTTTCTGAAGGGGGCCAAGGTTGGTCTGGTGGCTTTTTGCCCGGCAGCACCGGAAACCCGGCAATTGATAGAGCTGAAGCCGGATGGTTTTTATGCTGCACTGGCGCGCGGACAAGTACCCGCCTATCTCACCGCATTGCCGAGGGATTCGCAATCGGGCTTTTGGCTGTATCGCGTACAGTAACAACGGTCCCCTTGCGCTTTGAAAGGGCAAGGGACACAATCAGGCAATTGATCAGCCCCACCTGATAGCCCATCAAGGCCGTCAAGAGTGACAGGAGCGACCACGGACCCGGCATGGCCAGCATGACCAGACCGCCCAAGGACAGCATAAGCGAGACAAGCACGATGGAGATGATGCTGCGCATCGCTCCCGTGGCAATGCCGATCGTCATGGCAATCAGGAAGGTCATGGTTGTCATCCCGTGTTCAAATGCACTGTGATGTGCGCGACCATAACCGTTGAGAGTTAACGATTGTTCCATGTCTGCCGGGAATGTGAAGGGATGTGAAGCTTTTAAAGAGCCTGTTCTGTGTGGTGGCATCCCCGGTTTCCAACGTTTGAACAAGGGTGTGTTTATGCGTTGACTGGGAAGGGGATGGTGTCGAAAACCAGTTCCCACGTTTCGGTCGATGCTTTAAACAATTCGCATGGCCAGTTTTTTCAGCGATGATTCGCCCACCAATCTCAGCGAGTTTACCGTTTCGGAGCTTTCCGGATCGATCAAGCGCACCATCGAAACTGCTTTTGATCATGTTCGGGTTCGAGGCGAAATTTCGGGCTATCGTGGGCAACATTCCTCCGGTCATGCCTATTTCGCGCTGAAGGATGACAAGTCGCGCATTGATGCGGTGATCTGGAAAGGGTCGTTTTCCAAGCTGAAATATCGCCCGGAAGAGGGCATGGAAGTGATTGCCACCGGGCGCATCACCACCTTTCCCGGCTCCAGCAAATACCAGATCGTCATTGAGCAGATGGAGCCAGCCGGTGCCGGAGCCTTGATGGCGCTGATTGAAGAGCGCAAGCGCCGCTTTACCGCCGAGGGCCTGTTTGATCCGGCCCGCAAGCAATTGCTGCCTTTCATGCCGAAGGTGATTGGCGTTGTGACCTCACCGACTGGTGCCGTTATCCGCGATATTCTGCACCGTATTGCCGACCGTTTTCCGGTGCATGTGCTGGTCTGGCCGGTGAAGGTGCAGGGCGAGGGGTCTGGCGATGAAGTGGCGCAGGCCATCCACGGCTTCAATGCCCTGGAGGCGGGTGGTTCCATTCCGCGGCCCGATGTGCTGATTGTGGCGCGTGGGGGCGGTAGTCTGGAAGACCTGTGGAGTTTTAATGATGAAGCGGTGGTGCGGGCCGCTGCTGCCAGCACCATTCCGCTGATTTCAGCCGTGGGCCATGAAACAGATTGGACGCTGATTGATTATGCCGCCGATGTGCGGGCACCGACGCCCACGGGCGCTGCCGAAATGGCGGTTCCGGTCAAGGCTGATCTGCAGGCCCAGATTGCCGGTCTGGCAGCGCGCCTGTCCGGTGCGGTCAGCCGACAGATGGAGCAACGGCGGCAGAATACGCGCGCGCTGGTGCGGGCACTGCCTTCGCTGGATCAATTGCTGGCCTTGCCGCGCCGCCGGTTTGATGAAGCGGCCAGTGGGCTTGGGCGCGGGCTTGAATTGAATACCATGAGCAAGCGGCGGTTGTTTGAGCGCGCCTCAGCCAAGCTGTCACCCGATATGCTGGCGCGTCGGCTGGTGGAGCGCCGTCAACGGGTCAATGAGCGATCGGCACTTGCAGAGCGCATCATCGAGCGGCTGCTGGAGCGGCATAAAACCCGGCTTGGCCGGTTGGAGGGTACCTTGGTGACGCTGCCGGCCCGTCTTCAGGCGCAGGTCGAGCGCGCCGGTGATCGGCTGGAAAGCCTGTCGCGCCGGGCAGACAGTGCGGTGGGCAATGATGTGCGGCGCTTGCGTTCCGTGGTGTCGGCCCATGACCGCATGCTGCAATCGCTTTCCTATAAAAATGTCTTGATGCGCGGCTATGCGGTGATCCGCGATGAGCATGACCGGCCCGTCTCGCGCGCCAATAGCCTGTCAGGCCCGCAGGCCATTGCCATTGAGTTTGCCGATGGCCGTGTTGCAGCAGTGGTGGGCGATGATGCGGTGCCGCCGCCTGCGCCTGCCAAACCCGCAGCGCCGACCAAAGCCGCCAAAAAGGCCGAGCCACCCGCTGGGCAGGGCAGCCTGTTTTAGAAAATCAGGATCCGCACGTTTCTACCCTTCATAAGACGACAAAAAAATCCGCAGAAGATCATCAAGTGTGGCCTGTTGGTCAGGCGTGAGGGTTGCGGCCAGCCGGTGCTGATTGGCGACATGATCGGCCACGGCCTGCTCAATCAGGGCAAATCCCTTGTCGGTGAGAGCAATCAGCAGGCTGCGCCGATCGTGTGGATTGGGCAGACGCTGAACCAGCCCCTGTTTTTCAAGCTGATCGATCCGATTGGTCATGGTGCCGGATGTCACCATCATGGCTGCCAGCAGATCGGAAGGGGAAAGCTGATAAGGATGACCCGCCCGCCGCAGTGTTGCCAGCACATCAAAGCTGGAACTGTTCAGACCATGTGCCTGTAGCACACTTTCAATATCACGCGCGATATGATCACGCAGTCGGCCCAATCGGCCCAGAAGGCCCATGGGGTCCACGTTCAAATCCGGTCTTTCCTGCCGCCACTGGGCCAGAATTCGATCCACGGCATCGGGTGTCTGCTTGCTTTCCATGAAAAACCGATAGCAGAAATTATCTTGATTTCAAGATAAAATATGCTAGACAAAATTATCTTGAAATCGAGATAATTGACATGAAGATAAATACACCTTCTCTCTGGCCGTTGGCCATCACCGCGCTGGCTCCTGCTATCTGGGGCAGCACCTATATCGTCACCACCAGCCTTTTGCCGCCGGGGTATCCGCTGCATGCGGCCATGTTGCGTGCCCTGCCGGCCGGTCTTCTGCTGCTGTTGCTGGTGCGTGCCGTGCCCAAGAGCATTTGGATTGCCAAGGTGTTTTTGCTGGGTGGTCTGAATTTCACGCTTTTCTGGGCCATGCTGTTTGTCTCGGCCTATCGCCTTCCGGGTGGGGTCGCGGCAACGGTGGGGGCTGTTCAGCCCCTGATTGTCATTGTGCTTGCGCGGTTGGTGATGGGCACGCCGATCCGCAGTGCTGCCATTGTGGCCGCCTGCACAGGGCTTGCCGGTGTGGCTCTTCTGGTCCTGACCCCCAAAGCGGCGCTGGACCCGTTGGGCGTGCTGGCCGGTCTGGTGGGGGCGGGGTCCATGGCCGCTGGCACGGTTCTGACCCGTCATTGGCGACCGCCTGTGTCGAGCCTGACATTTACCGCATGGCAATTGACAGCGGGTGGCTTGCTGCTGGTGCCTTTGGCCTTGATGTTTGAACCTGCCTTGCCGACTTTAACAGTTCAGAATGCTCTGGGCTTTGCTTACCTTGGGCTGATTGGTGCGGCCTTGACCTATATTCTATGGTTCTGGGGTGTTGCGCATATTGAGCCGTCGGCTGTGGCAGCCCTTGGCTTTCTCAGTCCGCTGACGGCAACTCTGCTGGGCTGGGGCTTTCTGGGGCAAAGCCTGTCCCTGCTGCAAGGGCTTGGGTTTATTATGGTGTTGGCCAGTGTCTTTATTGCGCAACGGCGCTCTGGCCCCTCTGCCAAATAACGGATCGGATCAAGCCGATGCTCACCCCTGTTTTCTGGAAAAGTGGATGCCACTTTTCCAGAAAAACAAACATAAATAATGGGCTAAATCGTCAAGCCCATTCGCCCTTGCGCATGACGGCAACCCGCGACCCATCCGCACGCAGACCATCAATATCAACCTTGTCTGAGCCGATCATCCAATCAATATGGATCAGGCTGGAATTGCCGCCTTGGGCCTTGATTTGCTCGGGCGTCAGGGATGCACCGTTGAGGAAGCATTTGGAGTAGCACTGCCCAAGCGCGATGTGGCACGATGCATTCTCATCAAACAGCGTGTTGTAGAACAGGATGCCGGATGCCGAAATGGGCGATGAATGCGGCACAAGCGCCACTTCCCCCAGACGCCGCGCGCCTTCATCGGTATCCAGCACCTTCAGCAGCACATCCTGGCCCTTTGATGCTTTGGCGTCTACAATGCGGCCAGCCTCAAACCGCACCTGAATATCATCAATCAACGTGCCTTGATGCGACAGTGGCTTGGTGGAGGACACTGTACCCTCGACCCGCAAGGCATGCGGCGTGGTGAACACCTCTTCGGTGGGAATATTCGGATTGCAGGTCACGCCATTCTTGGCGGTGGATGCGCCGCCAAACCATTCATGGCCGTCGGCCAATCCAACCGTCAGATCCGTGCCCGGCCCGGTGAAATGCAAGGCCGAAAAGCGCTCATCATTCAGCCAGCGGGAGCGCTTGGCCAGGTCGGCATTATGGGCCAGCCATGCCGCCACCGGGTCTGCCTGATCGACCCGCGAAGCGGCAAAAATAGCGTCGGCCAGCTTTTTCACGGCTTCATGCAAAGGTAAATCCGGGAAAACCAGTTTGGCCCAGGAGGGGTTGGGATAGGCGCAGATATTCCAGTTGATGTTGAAGTTGGAGATGGGTTCCAATGCGGGCTTATAGGCAATGGAGTTTGCCTTGTTGGCACGGGCAACTTTTTCTGCATCCTGTCCGGCCAGCATCATCGGGTTATCGCCGGAAATGGCCAGACGCGCCGCACCCGCAGTATAGGCTTTTGCCATGCCTTCATACAGCCAGCCACTGGCCCGATCAAAGCTGGCATTCGGTGCATGCTGATAACGGGCAAGCGTTGCCTCTTCATCCGCATAAAAGGTGGTGACCAGCCCGGCACCGGCCATATAGGCGTGTTTGGTAATCTGGCGCACCAGCGGCAAGGCGTTGATGGGTGCCGTCATCACCAGATCCTGCCCTTGTTGCAACCCAAGCCCGATCTTGACGGCCACTTCGGCCAGCTTTTCGAGTTTGACCGGATCAATAGAGGATGAAAAATCGGCAAGGGTCATGATTCGCGTCCTGATCTTCAAAGAGGGATGGCCAACAGATAAACCGTTTTGTGGCAGAAATGAAAGCAGCGGTCGATTCCGACCAAAACCGCATGTCAGGCAACAACAGATGCGGCAATGGCACCCAGCGCTTTTTGCGCGTCTTTCGGGTTGAGCCGCACCTGCAATCCACGCTGACCGCCGTTCATATACACATGGGGCTCTTCAAGGGCGGCACTGTCGATCACGGTTGGCACCAGCTTTTTTTGTCCAAACGGGCTGATGCCGCCCACAACAAAGCCGGTCAGTTTTTCGGCCACTGCGGGCTTCATCATGGCGGCATGCTTGCCCCCAAAGGCGGCGGCCAGTTTTTTCATGCTGACTTCCTGATCAGAGGGCAGCACAACACACACCGGCTTGCCATCCAGCTCGGCCATCAGGGTTTTCAGCACCCGGCTTGGGTCTTCGCCAATGGCTTCGGCAGCCTGAAGGCCGATGCGCTCCGCGTTGGGATCATAGGTATAGGTGTGAACGGTAAAGGCCACCTTGGCCTTCTCCAGCGCCAATGTTGCACGGGTTGATTTGGACATGCCCTCATCCTCTTCAGGCAAAAAATGCTGCGTATTGTTCCGGTTTGAAGCCCACTATGAGCGCACCATCCTTCTCCAGAACAGGGCGCTTGATCATCGAGGGTTGCGCCAGCATCAGGACAATGGCCTTGTCCTCGGTCAAATCGACCCGATCATCATCAGAAAGTTTGCGAAAGGTGGTGCCGGCCCGGTTCAACACGGTGTCCCATCCGGCTTTTGCGCACCAGCGGTGCAGGCTATCGACGTC
>CAJYRE010000406.1 GCA_913776675.1 Rhizobiaceae bacterium | reverse complement strand
CAGCACCAGAAAGGTCACGACAACACTGAAGCACAGCGTGAACAGCGCGATTTTGCGATATTCCGGCGAGCTGAACATATCCATGTAATTGGACAGACCCACGAAGGTCGAACCAAAACCGAACGGATCTTCAATGTAAAAGGACGACTGAATGGCCTGTATGGCTGGCCAATAGAAGAAGATGGCCACAATGCAAAACTGCGGAGCCAAAAAGAAATAGGGCAGAAATCGCGAGTTGAACTGAACGCGCTTCATCGCGGCAACCTTTCAAAGAAAACCCCGGAGGCGATGGATCGCCTCCGGGAGACATCATGTCTGGATAGGGCTTATCAGCCTGCGGTCTTGGCAAAGCGTGCCAGAATTTCGTCCGCTTCTTTCTTGATGGTTTCCATCGCAGCCTTTGGCGTGGTTTCACCAGAGAAGATCTTGTTGTATTCACGCTCCATCACAGAACGGATCTGTGGGTAGAAGCCAAGGCGATAGCCCTTGTCCCACTCGCCACCGGGAAGCTGAAGCTGCTTGATACCGACTTCGGCAACAGGAGCCTTCTCGTAATAGCCTTCCTTCTTGGCCAGTTCATAAGCTGCCGTGGTGATGGCAACGTAACCGGTGGCCTGATGGTAGAACTTCTGAATTTCTGGCGAGGTCAGGAAGTTGAAGAAAGCGGCGGTACACTTGTTTTCCGCTTCAGACTTGCCGGACATGGCATAGAGAGCAGCGCCGCCGATGAAGCTATGCACGCCAGCACCCTTGATCGAGCCCCAATAGGGCAGGAAAGTTGCCGAGAATGGCATGGAAGCGGTCTTCTGCAAGCCACCGAAGGAGCCGGACGAGCCAACCCACAGGGCAACCTTGCCATCTTCAAAAGGCTTCTGGTTGTCGTTCCAACCTGCGCCGTAGTAAGCGAAGTAGCCCGCATCTTTCCAGGCTTTCAGCTTCTCATACATCATTACATGGTTTGGATCGGTGACGTTGATGGTGGTCCCCGCCAATGCGTCATAACCATTGTTGTTGGATGCGAACTGGATGTTATTGCGCGAGAAGAAGTTCTCGGTGAATTCCCAGGTCAATTGCGACTGCACCAAAGGAATATAGCCAGCAGCCTTCAGCTTTGGCGCAATGGCTTCAAACTCTTCCCAGGTCTTTGGGGCTTCGACGCCCGCCTTTTTCAGAGCTTCGGTGTTGGTGTAGAGAATCGGAGCCGAGGAATTGAACGGCATGCCGATGAACTTGCCGGTCTTGTCGGCGTAGAAATAACGAACACCTTCAATGAAGGCGCTGCGGTCAAACTTGTAGCCAGCCTTGGTCAGCAGGTCTTCAGCCGGAATGGTCGCACCCTTGGCGTTGATGATGGTGGCGGAGCCAGCATCAAACACTTGCAGAATGTTGGGCTGATCGTGCGAGCGGAAAGCCGCGATACCAGCCGCCAGAGCCTCTTCGTAAGAGCCCTTTGATACAGGTGTCAGCACGCATTCGCTCTGGGATGCGTTGAACTTCTGCGACAATTCATTGATGACTTCGCCGTTGCGGCCACCCATGCCGTGCCACCAGCTAATGTTGGTTGCGGCAAATGATGATGTGGTCGAAACTGTAACGGCCAGCGCCGCCATCGAAAGCTTTTTGAACATGGCTTGATCCTCTCCGCCGATGTGGGGTGAGCAAGCCATTAGTGAGCCTTCATGACAGACAATTAAAAGTTTTGTGACAGGAAGATTACAAAACTTAACGCATTCATAATACTGAATGAATCCGTGACTATTGAGGGGTTTTAAAAAGCGTCCTTCAGATGAAAAGGCCAGGATCGCGGCACTATGGCAATAATATCGCAGCGCAAGGATAGCCGCGCCGCATCCGACTGCTTTGACAGCCAGACATCCCCCGCCGCCCGAATACGCCGCTGACTCTCATAGCCCACCGCGTCAATGGCAAGTTGCCGGGTGGCACGGGCTTTGACTTCCACAAAAGCCACAACAGCTCCACGGCGGGCGATAATATCGACCTCACCCCACTTGGTTTTATGGCGCAGCGCCACAATGCGATAGCCCTTCAGCAGCAGATAAAGTGCGGCCTGATATTCCGACCAGCGGCCGCGCCGCTCAGCCTTTTTGCGCTTTGCATCGAGCGTGGGCTTTGCGGTCATTCGTCCGACTTCAGCTCCAGCAGCCGTTGATACAGTTCTTTGCGCGGCAGGCCGGTTTGCTTGGCTGCCTCTGCGGCAGCCTTGGCGGTTTGCAGGGTTTTGGACAGTTCGATCAACAAACGGTCAATATCGGCAGCGTCGGGGGCGGCTTTTTCCAGCGGCGGGCCAACCACCAGCACGATTTCGCCCTTCACCTGCCGCTCATCATCATAATAGGCCGAAAGGTCCGCAAGCGTTCCGCGCCGAAATTCTTCATAGGTCTTGGTCAGCTCACGACACACACAAGCCGGGCGCTCACCACCCAGCACGTCCGCCGCCGCAGCCAGCGTTGCGCCAATCCGGTGTGGGGATTCAAAGAAAATCAGGGTGGCGGGTGTTGTCGCCCATTGGCTCAAACGATCCCGTCTTGCCTTGTCCTTGGTGGGCAGAAAGCCTGCAAACACAAACGCCTCGCTGGGCAGGCCAGAGCCAACGAGTGCGGCCAGAGGTGCGGACGCCCCCGGAATCGGCACCACTTTCAGCCCTGCTTCCAGCGCCAATTGGCCAAGGCGATAGCCTGGGTCTGACACCAGCGGCGTTCCGGCATCCGACACCAGCGCCACGGATTTGCCTGCTGTTAGCGCTTCAATCAGCTTTGGGCCGACCTCTTCGGCATTGTGTTCATGGTAAGCGTAAGGCCGCGTGGCAATGCCGTAGCGATCCAGCAGCACGCGGGTCACGCGGGTGTCTTCGCAAGCC
>CAJYRE010000405.1 GCA_913776675.1 Rhizobiaceae bacterium | reverse complement strand
TGTTGATAAACACCACCGGTGATCCACCCAGCCATGCTTCAGTGCGCACCAGTTCCCGCTGTCCTTGGATGGTTCTGATTTCGATATGCTGCGTGCCTTGTGCCAGATGCGGAGTGGTGCGCTTGTCCATGCTGCCCGCGTTTTGCAAGGGAGGGCATGTGGTACACGTCAGCGTGATCACGCTGGGCGTGGCACCGCTGGATGTGGTCAGGGTTTCAATCGACGAGCCTCCAGCCAGAACCGGCTGGGCCAGTCCCGGCACCATCATGGCAAGGGCTGCGATCATGAGAACACGCATGGCGACTCCTTTTGTTGAGGAGCATATTAGCGCGTGTTTCTTACGTTTGAATCGCGGAGAACGTTCAAATTTTATCGATCATGCCAATTTGGATCACTTATGCCCAGAATTTTCTCTTGCAATGGCACGCCAGCCAATATCGCGGCGGCAAAAACCATTGTCCCAGGCCACAGAATCGACCAGCGCATAGGCTTTTTGCTGGGCATTGGCCACCGTTGGCGCACAAGCCGTGGCATTCAGCACGCGTCCGCCCGTGGCCACCAGCGCGCCATCCTTGAGGGCTGTTCCAGCATGAAACACCTTGGCGTCGCTGGATGCCTGCGGAATGGCGGTGATTGGCGTGTTCTTGGCATAAGATGCAGGATAACCCTTCGAGGCCAGCACCACGGTGAGGGCCGGATCATTGCTCCATTCGGCAGAAACCTTATCCAGGGTGCCGGTGGCGCAGGCGTGCAAAAGCGGCAGAAGATCGCTTTTCAAACGCATCATCAGCACTTGCGTTTCCGGATCACCAAAGCGCACATTATATTCTATCAGTTCCGGGCCTTTGGCGGTGATCATCAGGCCTGCGAAGAACACGCCGGAGAAGGGCATGCCCATCTCGGCCATGCCGCGCATGGTGGGTTCAATGATGTCCTTGAGCGTACGCTCCACCATCTCTGGTGTCATCACAGGCGCTGGTGAGTAAGCGCCCATGCCGCCAGTGTTGGGGCCGGTATCGCCTTCACCGACGCGCTTATGGTCTTGTGCGGTGGCCAGTGGCAACAGCGTTTTGCCATCGCACAGGCAGAAGAAGCTTGCTTCCTCGCCGTCCAGATAGGCTTCCACCACCACCTCAGCGCCAGCGGCACCAAAGGCACCCTCAAAGCAATCGTCGATGGCAGAAAGCGCTTCTTCCAGCGTCATGGCAACGGTCACGCCCTTACCAGCCGCCAAACCATCGGCCTTGATCACAATCGGAGCGCCTTGCTCACGCACATAGGCTTTGGCTTTTGGGGCGTTGTTGAAGCGTTGGTAGACGCCGGTCGGAATGTTGAAACGGGCGCAGACATCCTTGGTAAAACCCTTGGAACCTTCAAGCTGTGCCGCAGCCTTTGAGGGGCCAAACACCAGAATGCCCGCCGCGCGCAAATCATCCGAGAGGCCCGCCACCAGCGGCGCTTCCGGGCCGACCACCACAAACTCGATAGCTTTGTCCTTGCAAAACGCAATGACGGCTGCATGATCATCGACATTCACATCCACAAGTGTGGCGTGGTCGGCAATGCCGGGATTGCCGGGGGCGGCATAGAATGAGCCGAGCAGGGGGGATTGGGCAATTTTCCACGCCAAAGCGTGCTCGCGGCCACCGGAACCAATCAGCAGAACATTCATTGTGCGCTCTCCAACCATCATGCTGCGCGGTTAAGGCGCAGGAGGCAAAAGGTCAAGGAAAAACCCGGATTGGATGCTTTCTTGTGGAGTGTAAACGCATTTCATTGCCTTCACGGCAACTCACGCTATGGTCTGCGCCACAATTGAATATGAGGTTCCTATGGCTGACGACATCAAATCCATTGCGGCAATCATTGCGGGCGAGATCAACGCCCGGCCAGATCAGGTGATCTCTGCGGTGGATTTGCTCGATGGCGGGGCGACCGTGCCCTTCATTGCCCGTTACCGTAAAGAAGTGACCGGCGGGCTGGATGATACGCAATTGCGCAATCTGTCTGAGCGCCTCACTTACTTGCGTGAGCTGGGCGCGCGGCGCAAAGCGATTTTTGATAGCATCACGTCGCAAAACAAGATGACCGATGAACTGGCCATCAAGATTGCCCGCACCACCACCAAGGCCGAGTTGGAAGATATTTACCTGCCTTACAAGCCCAAGCGCCGCACCCGTGCTGAAATTGCCCGTGAGAAGGGTCTGCAACCGCTGGCCAATGCCATTTGGGAAGACCGCACGAGCGACCCAGTGAAGCTTGCCGAATCCTACGTGAAGGGCGAAGTGGCCGATGTGAAAGCGGCGTTGGAAGGTGCCCGCGATATTGTTGCCGAAACCATGGCGGAAAATGCCGATCTTCTGAAAAGCCTGCGCAACTATTTGAAAGACAAGGCTGTTCTCTATTCCAAAGTGCAGGATGGCAAACAGGCGGCGGGCGAAAAATTCGCTGACTATTTCGATCATTTCGAGCGCTGGGCCACCGTTCCCGGCCACCGCGCACTCGCTATGCTGCGAGGCTGGAATGAAGAGATTCTGACGCTGACGATTGAAGCGGATAAGGATGATCCATCGCCGATCAAGCCAGCCCAGAGAATGATAGCTTCCGCCTATCAGATTGGCCAGAAAGGCCCTGCCGATCAATGGCTGATGGACGTGGCAGGCTGGACCTGGCGGGTGAAACTCTCCATGTCGCTGTCGCTTGATCTGATGCGCGATCTGCGTGAGCGGGCCGAGGAAGAGGCCATTCACGTTTTTGCCCGCAATCTCAAGGATTTGCTGCTGGCAGCTCCCGCCGGTTCGCGCCCCACCATGGGGCTTGATCCGGGCATTCGCACCGGGGTGAAAGTGGCGGTTGTCGATGGCACAGGCAAGGTGCTGGACACCACAACCGTCTATCCATTCCCGCCGAAAAATGACATTCGCGGTACACAGGCGGAGCTGGCGGGGTTGATCCGTAAACATGGCATTGAGCTGATTTCCATCGGCAATGGCACCGGCAGCCGCGAGACGGAAAAGCTGGTGGCCGATATGCTGGCGCAAATGCCAGCCACGGGTAAAAAGCCCACCAAGGTTATTGTGTCGGAAGCGGGCGCGTCGGTCTATTCGGCGTCAGAGCTGGCGGCCAAGGAATTCCCCAATCTTGATGTGTCTTTGCGCGGCGCGGTATCGATTGCGCGGCGTTTGCAAGACCCCTTGGCCGAACTGGTGAAGATCGATCCGAAGTCCATCGGTGTTGGTCAGTATCAGCATGACGTTGATCAGGGGCGTTTGGGCCGTTCGCTTGATGCCGTGGTGGAAGATGCCGTGAATGCGGTCGGCGTTGATCTCAACACCGCATCGGCTCCGCTTCTGGCGCGTGTGTCGGGTCTGGGCGGCTCGATTGCCGAGGCGATTGTTTCACATCGTGACCAGACCGGGCCGTTTGCCAGCCGCAAAGATTTGTTGAAAGTGCCGCGTCTGGGTGCGCGGACCTTTGAGCAATGCGCAGGCTTTTTGCGCATTCCCGATGGCAAGGAGCCACTGGATGCGTCCTCGGTTCACCCGGAAGCCTATGGGGTTGCCAAGAAAATTGTTGCCGCCTGCGGGCGTGATCTGCGCAGCCTGATGGGCGATAGCGCCACGCTCAAGGGTCTGGACCCACGCCAGTTTGTCGATGAGCAGTTTGGTCTGCCAACGGTGAAGGACATTCTGGCGGAACTGGAAAAGCCGGGTCGTGATCCGCGCCCCAGCTTCAAAACCGCCACCTTTGCCGAAGGCGTGGATGAGATCACTGACCTCAAAGTCGGCATGCTGTTGGAAGGCACCGTCACCAATGTGGCCGCCTTTGGTGCCTTTGTTGATATTGGCGTGCATCAGGATGGCTTGGTGCATGTGTCGCAATTGGCCGACAAATTCGTCAAAGACCCACATGAGGTGGTCAAAGCGGGCGATGTGGTGAAAGTGCGCGTCGTTGAGGTGGATGTAAAGCGCAAGCGCATTGCGCTGACCATGCGCAAAGACGGTGGTGAAGCGCCGCCACCATCGGCCCGCGACAATCGCGGCCCCGCCGTGATGCGCAATGCCAATCCGAAACCCGCCCGTGATGAAAAGCCCGCCATGGGGGGACTGGGTGCTGCCTTGGCGGAAGCTATGCGCAAGAAATAAGCCTAAGCGCTTTTAGAGGTTTCTGCACAGGGTGCCTTGCATCCTGTGCATGAGTTCCATCAAAATGATGTGACTATGACGTGCTTGCCTTGATGGCCAGAGGGAATAGGTTTGCTTTTATCAGACAGCAAACGATCATTCCCTGGGGGTACTTATGGTATCATCTCTTCG
>CAJYRE010000404.1 GCA_913776675.1 Rhizobiaceae bacterium | reverse complement strand
TTCCACCGCATTGGCCACCCAGTCCTCAAACGCCCCCGTGGGTTTGCTGCCCGTCCAATATTGATATTTCAGCTTGTCTGGCGGGTTCACGACACCGGCAATATGGCCAGAGCCACTCATCACATAGGTTACCGGGCCGCCAAAGCAACTGCTGCCAACAAACACCGATTTGGCCGGTGCAATGTGATCTTCTTTGGTGGCCAGATTATAAATCGGTACCTTCACATCCTTGAGAGACAGGGTTTTGCCATCAAGCTGCATTTTGCCCTTCGCCAGATTGTTTTCCAGATAGCAATTGCGCAAATAGAAAGAGTGGTTGGCGGCTCCCATGCGGGTTGAGTCAGCATTCCAGAACAGCAGGTCAAAGGCGGTCGGATCCTGTCCCTTCAGGTAATTGTTGACGAAATAGGGCCAGATCAATTCTGATGAGCGCAGCATGTTGAAAGCGGTGGCCATTTTGGAGCCGTCCAGATAGCCCTTGGTCCACATGCGCTCTTCCAGACTGCGCACCTGTTCTTCATCGACAAACACTTTCAAATCGCCCGCGTGGGTGAAATCCACCTGCGTGGTAAACAGCGTGGCGCTGGCAATGCGCTTGTCTCCCTCTTTGGCGTGCAGCGCCATGGCCGCAGACAAAAGAGTGCCGCCAACGCAATAGCCAATGGCATTGACCTGCTTTTCCCCGGTGGCTTTTTCCACGGCATCCAGCGCAAAATCCACACCTTCGCGGATATAGGCCAACCAGTCCTTGTTGGCGTGGCGCTCATCCGGGTTAACCCAGGAAATGACAAATACGGTTTGCCCGTGATCCACGCACCATTTGATAAAGCTTTTCTGCGGATTGAGATCGAGAATATAGAATTTATTGATCCATGGCGGGCAGATCAGCAGCGGGCGTTTCAGCACCTTTTCGGTTGTTGCCTCATATTGAATCACCTCGCAGACATCGCTGCGGGCAATCACCTTGCCGGGTGTGAGCGCCATGTTGACACCCAGCGCAAACTTGCTGGTATCCGTCTGGCGCAATTTCAAATCACCCTTGCCGGCGGCCACATCCTCGGCAAACATTTTCATGCCCTTGACCAGATTGCTGCCATTGCTGGCAATGGTTTCCCGGTAGAGCTGCGGATTGGTCATGACGAAATTGGCGGGCGAGAGCGCTGCAGTCATCTGCTTCACATAGAAGGCTGCCTTGTGGCGGGTGTGCTCATCCAGCCCTTCGGTGTTGTCCACCAGCTTTTCGGCCCAATCGGACACAACAAGATAGGCCTGACGCAGAAAATCAAAGAAGGGATTGCGCTGCCAGTCGGCATCAGTAAAGCGTTTATCCTTCACAGGTTCCGGTGGGGTATCGGCATTTGCGCTGGCCGAGAGCTTGGTGAGGCTTTTCATCCATACACCAAACAGCGATGACATCAGATGCGTCTGGGCTTCCAGATTGCGTTGCGGATCGCTCATCCAGTATTCGCTGACCCGTGAAAGCGTCTTGACCATTTCCACGGCGGGCTCGGCAACGGTTTCGGTGATCTCGCCTTTTTCGCGCGGCGCAATCCAGGTGGACGCGGCTTTTCCAAGATTTTCCAAGGCTCTGGCAAAATTGACGGCCAAAGCTTCTGGGTCTTTGACGATATAGGGTTCCACCAGACGAGGATCAAACCCAAGCGCTTCAAATCCGCTGTGTTGCTCTCCTGTTCGGGCAGAGCCAGCGGTGTCCTGTTCTTTTGATGCTGTGGTCAATGCCCTCTCCCCTCCGCTATAATGCTTTTTGTAATTGCTAATTCTGCCTGATCATGACTACAAGTTCCAGACGGATGAAATATGACGCTATGACTGGCTTGCATGTTTTACAAGACTCTCATGTGTGGGTTGTATCTGTTTCAGTCGCAAATTTGCGCCTCGGCAGGTCGTAATCGAGTTGGATATAAAATGAGTGCAATCGTCTCTCTGGTGGGTTCTCGTCGCTTTTGTGCCCATATTGTTGTTGCGGGTCTTGTTTTGGCTGTTGCCGGATGTGCCGGCACCGACAAGAAAGAGGCCAAGCTCAGGCCCTCGGCAGATGCGAAATCGGTTGTTGTCACCGATCAGGTGGAAAAAGCCGGAGCTTACAAGACACCCGACGGGTACCCTGATTTGTCCCGGCCGCTGACGGCTGCCAACAACCAGATGAGCAATAATGATGCCAAATCATTGGAAAATACCCTGACGCTGCTGGCCCAAAAGCGCAAAAGCGGGCTGATCAGTGAATCGGAATACAATCGAAAGGTTGAGGAATTTCGAAAGCTTGGCCAGATGCAATGATAGAAAGAGGCTAAACAGGCCTTTTACGCACTTGTGTTGTGGTGCGAAGCATCGCACATCCTGAAAAATGTGCTGCGGGGTCGCTGTTGTGGCTCGCTTTGTATAAATAAATGCCGCGAATCGATCCTAAACACGCTAAAATAATGCCGCCCCGAGTTGATTGATCCGTTTTCGGGGTGGTTTAATGGAGAACGGGTCAACCCGCCGGGCAGGTGCCCGCGGCTCAACGAGGTCTGAGATGGAAGAGTTTCATAAAGTCCGGCGCTTGCCGCCCTATGTTTTCGAACAGGTTAATCGTTTGAAGGCAAGCGCGCGAGCCGGTGGCGCGGACATTATCGATCTCGGCATGGGCAATCCTGATCTTCCGACCCCGCAGAGCGTTGTGGACAAGCTGTGCGAAGCCGTGCAGGACCCGCGCACCCATCGTTATTCGTCGTCCAAGGGCATCCCCGGTTTGCGTCGTGCGCAGGCTGCTTATTATGCCCGCCGCTTTAACGTGAAGCTTAATCCTGATACGCAGGTTGTTGCCACGCTGGGCTCCAAGGAAGGCTTTGCCAACATGGCGCAGGCCATCACCGCGCCCGGCGATGTGATTCTGTGCCCGGATCCAACCTATCCGATCCATGCTTTCGGCTTTCTGATGACAGGTGGTGTGATTCGCTCTATTCCCGTCGAGCCGGATGAGACCTTCTTTCCGCCGCTGGAGCGCGCGGTTCGCCACTCGATTCCGAAGCCGCTGGCACTGATTATCAACTACCCGTCCAATCCGACGGCGCGTGTTGCCTCGCTGGATTTCTACAAGGACGTGATTGCTTTCGCTAAAAAGCATGAGCTGATCGTGCTGTCTGATCTGGCCTATTCTGAAATCTATTTTGATGGTCCGCCGCCACCGTCTGTGCTGGAAGTGCCGGGTGCTATGGATGTGGCCGTTGAATTCACGTCCATGTCCAAAACTTTCTCCATGCCCGGTTGGCGCATTGGTTTTGCTGTTGGCAATGAGCGCTTGATCGGTGCTTTGGCCCGCGTCAAATCCTACCTCGATTATGGTGCGTTTACGCCGATTCAGGTGGCCGCAACCCATGCGCTGAACGGCGATGGCAGCGACATTGCCGAGGTGCGCAATGTGTACAAGCGTCGCCGTGATGTGCTGGTGGAAACCTTTGGTAAGGCTGGTTTTGAAGTGCCGCCACCGGCTGCCACCATGTTTGCCTGGGCCAAGATTCCGGAAAAATTCCGCCATCTCGGCTCACTGGAATTTTCCAAGTTGTTGATTGAGAAGGCCGATATTGCCGTGGCACCAGGCATTGGCTTTGGTGAGCAGGGCGATGACTATGTGCGTATCGCGCTGGTGGAAAACGAACATCGCATCCGT
>CAJYRE010000403.1 GCA_913776675.1 Rhizobiaceae bacterium | reverse complement strand
GAACAAAACGATAGAGCGGCAAAAACAGGGTGATGACCAGACAGGTAAAAAAGCCAAAACGGGCATCGGCCAGCACGATTCCGGCAAGCGCCAGCCCCATCACCAGCCATCGCCACGGCATGCGGGGCCGAAACAGCGCCCATGCATAAATGATCACGCCAAAATTGCCCGCCGATACCGGCTCCAGAAACACCGATGACACACGATGCGCTCCCAGAAAGGGCAAAAGCGTGCGCGGTTCCGGCCGGATGCCGGAGATGAACAGGCCGCGAGTCTGGCCAAAACTGTCCTTCAGGGTCACGGTGCCGCGCGAAATATAATAGCCCAGTACATTGAAGTTATCGAGATAGCTTTCCAGTGCCAGATATTCATAGAGCGCAAAAAACATCACGATCAGCGCAGAGGCAATCACCAGCCGATCGGCCAGTTGCACATGGCCCAGCTTGCGCCCCATGAAATAAAAGCCAATGGGAATGAACACATCCCGAAGCGCCTTGAGGTCCATGGCACCACGCAGGGCAAAAATCATCAGCATATAGGTGATAAACACCGTCAGCGTGACATACATGCCCGCCCGCCGATCCAGCGCCAGCAGAAATGCCGAGCCGAGCATGACCATTTCACCCAACATGACAGAGGTGTCGCTGACGGGCATGACACGGGTGTTGAGAAAGCATAAAAACAGGTTCAGCACCAACCCGCCGATCACCGCGAAAGAGGCAATGGCGGATCGAAGCCAGCCAGTTTCGCTTTGCAGCTCGTTCTGGGTATCGGTTGCCATCATCGCCCCCTACAGGCGGTCAGACGGGGAGGGAGGCGGATTGCGTGTTGATGCTCCGGTTCGGCGTTGTCCATTGGACGTGGATGGATGGCGTGGCCGCCGCTCCACTTCCAGCAAAACACGGCCCAGAATCTTATCGGTGTCTTCACCCAGCGTCTCAAGGTGGCGGTTAAAGTCCAGAGTGGCGGCCTTCTCATCCGGGCTTGTCAGCAGCACAATCAGATCAGCTTGTGGGGCGAGGGTGCCGAGTGCTGCCTCCAGCGCCGTTCCACAGGCATTGATGATGGTGAAATCGGTCAGGTAGCGCTGGTTTTTTTCCAGGAACCGCGCATAGGTGGGGCGGGGATAGCTGCTGGTCGTGTCCGGCCCATCCTGCCTTTGTCCAGCTTGCAAACGTGGCATGGCCAGACGCTGATAGCGGATGGTTTGTGAGAGAGGCGCATCGGCTGCGTCAACGCCCCCCATCTGATGCAGTGCCGTGGCAAGGCTGGGCCGTCCCGTCGGGGCGCGGGCCATGGAGGGGCGCGATTGCAACACGTCTGAAGCCAACAGCACGCCCCGATCTCTCTCCATCAGCTTTTCCACCACATCGCCAATCAAGGATGCGGCAGCCGGACGGCCACAGGCGATGAAAACCACGTTCAGGTGTTCGTGTTCCATGCCGCATTCCATTAGAAACCGCACGGTGCTGGCCACAGCATGATCATAAGCGGTCCGGTTCTGGCTCTTGGTGGCTGATGCCGGTTGGGAAATGGGTGACATCAGCTTTTGCGAGATGCCCTTCATCCATACCAGCGGCTTGAACGAACGCGGCTTTTCAGGTTCGGTAGCATCGGCGATCAGAGGGATGTCGCTGAGGGCAATGGCTGAATCCTGCTGGTCTTCGGAGGGGCTGACTGGTGCCGGAGCCTCATAATTCGCTGGTGCTGGTGGGGCAGGTGAAGGTGTGGGCGCGGATGCTTGTGGTGTCATCACTTCCCGTAGAATTGCCAGCGCGCTGCCGAGCGCAACGCCAAACAGGGCTGCGGCCACCAGAATGATGATTTTCAGCAGCGTCACCGATTTCACCGTGGCAATAGCCGGGGTAATGACGCGGGAATTGTTGATGGAAATCGTCTGTTCCTGACTGAGTTCCTCGGCGCGATTGAGAAAGGCCTTGTAAATGGTGCGCACCGATTCCGCCTCACTTTCCAATTGCCGCAGCTTGATCTGGCGGGAACCGCTGTCAAAGCTGCTTTTCGTCAGGCTTTTCAGTTTCTCTTCCAGCGCCTTGCGGTTGGCAACGGCGCGCTCATAGTTGATTTTGACCGCCTGACGCAGCCGATCCAGCTCTTGCTGAATGGCCTGCTGCATGCTGGCCACCTGTGAACGAATGGCTTTCAATTGCGGATGATTGGCCCCCAGGCTTGTTTCCGCCTCGGCCTGACGATCCAGCAATTGCACATAGCGATCGCGCAGCAGGCCCATGGTGCTGGATTGCACCGCTTCCGGCAGGCCACCGGACTGTATGGCGCTGATTGTGAGGTTGCGCGTTTGATCATAAATGGATTGCTGCTGTTCTTCGGTGCCGCGCGCAGCAATCAGTTGCTGGTTCAGGCCGGCAAGCTGCTGATCGATCACCAGTCCGTTTTCGCCGGTGGTGGCCAGTCCATTGGCCGCCCGAAATTGCTCAACAGCCGTTTCGGCCTGCCGCACGCGGTCCTGCAATTCGCTGGCCTGCGCCTGAAAGGCGTTGCTGGCGCGGCGGGCAGCATCAGCTCGGGCTTCATCCACCTGTTTCAGATAGACGGTTGCCATCATATTGGCGAT
>CAJYRE010000402.1 GCA_913776675.1 Rhizobiaceae bacterium | reverse complement strand
ACCACCATAACCTTGGTGCCAACGGAAACGTGCTGATAAAGATCCTCAACATCCTTATTGTTCATACGGATGCAGCCAGAGGACAGGTTCAGCCCGATAGACCATGGCTGATTGGTGCCATGAATGCGGAAAATGGTGTCCTGATTGCCCCGATAGAGATACATGGCACGCGCGCCCAGAGGGTTATCCAAACCACCCTTTTGCACTTCTGGCAGAAAATGTCCCCGGCGCGCTTCCCGACTGCGCATTTCTGCGGGTGGACGCCAGCTTGGCCATTCTTCCTTACGGCCAATCCGCACAATGCCGGACCAGCCAAAGCCTTCGCGTCCAACGCCAATACCATAGCGTGTGGCTTTGTTGTTGCCTTCAACGAGGTAGAGGAATTTGTTGTTGGTATCAACAATCACTGTGCCCGGAGCCTCATTGGTGCGCAGGCGCACCAGACGGCGCTTGAACTGATCCGGTACCTGCCGCTTCATCATCTCGCGCGTTACAACGCTGCTGGCCGTTGAATTGGCTGGATTGTCAACCCGTGGCGCAGCAACCGCAGCCTCCGGCACGATGCTTATGGCTGTCATGACCGCCAGCATGGCTGCACAGACTGTTGATTTTTTCATTCCTCGTCCCCTTGCTTGAAAAGTCTCAATCACAAAAAACAATTCAGGATCACATCACGATCACTTTGGTGCCCACAGGCACACGCTCATACAGATCCGTCACATCCTCATTGCGCATGCGGATACAGCCGGATGACACCCCGTAACCAATGGTCCATGGTGCATTGGTACCGTGGATTCGATAGAGCGTCGAGCCGAGATACATGGCCCGCGCGCCGAGCGGATTTTCCGGCCCACCTTCCATTTTTGCGGGCAGGTAATGGCCTTTGGCGGCCTCACGCTCAATCATTTCCTTGGGCGGAATCCACTCTGGCCACTCGGCCTTGCGGGTCACGCGATGTTCACCCGCCCATTCAAAGCCCGGCTTGCCGACGCCGACGCCGTAGCGGCGGGCCATGCCATTGTCCATCACCAGATAGAGAAAGCGGTTATTGGTATCGATCACCAGCGTGCCGGGCTTTTCCTGTGTTGGATAGTGGACAACCTGTGGCAAAAATTGCGGAGCAATCGACGCTCCCGGTCTGCGGACCGGCATCATGGACGCTTGTTCCACCGCGGGCCGCATCTGCATCTGTTCCGGCTGGCGCATGGTTTGGGGCGCAGTCGGATCAGTCTGGCGGCTGTGAACAGGAACAGCATAGGCAGAGCGTGGCTGCCCATAGGCAACCGGCTGCATTCTGCGCACCGGCTGCGGTGCAACGGCTGGCTGGGCGGGCTTCACGCCCAGTTGCAACAGCCAAGGCGCGGCCAGATCGGCGCTGACAACCACAGGCGGTCGCACCTGATACCGATCATCTGCCATGGCAGCAGCAGGCAAAAGCAAACCAGCCAGGCAGGCATTGAGCAAAAACCGGCTCCAAACCATTGAAACACCCTCATACAATCGCAAACACAGTGTGATTTCAGTCTTGTGCAAACCCTGCCACCAGCAGTTTGCCAAAATGGTAAACATGCCTTCAGGAAATTTGTCTGCAACCTGTAAAGCTTTCAGCAGGGTTACCAATCGGTTTTGCAAAATGGTGAACAAATGGTAAACAAGATCATCAGGGAGATTCGCAACCATGGACAACACGGGTTTGATTGCAGACGAGAGCGGCATGTTGCGCTGCTTCTGGCACGGCGGACTTGCCGATTACCGCCATTACCATGATGAGGAATGGGGGCATCCCGTTGCAGATGACCATCGGCTTTTCGAAAAAATCTGCCTTGAAGGTTTTCAATCCGGCCTGTCCTGGCTGACAATTCTGCGCAAGCGCGAGAATTTTCGAGCCGCCTTTGCCAGGTTTGATTTTGAAAAAGTGGCCACCTTCGATGATGCCGATATTGCCCGTTGCCTGGCCGATACAGGCATTGTGCGCCATCGCGGCAAGATCGTTTCCACCATTAACAATGCCCGCCGGGCACAGGAACTGAAGGCGGAATTCGGCTCTCTCGCCCGCTATTTCTGGCAGTTTGAGCCGGGACCAGAGGAACGCCCCGCCCGGATGGATTATGCAACCCTGCGGGCCAATCCAACCTCGCCCACCTCCATTCGGCTGTCGAAAGATCTGAAAAAGCGCGGCTGGAGCTTTGTTGGCCCCACCACGGTCTATGCTTTCATGCAGGCCATGGGGCTGGTCAACGATCATCTTGAGGGGTGCATCTGCCGCGCAAAGGTGGAAGCCTTGCGCGACAGGTTTGTGCGGCCGTCTTGATCGCTGTTATTGGCCGTGTGCGTTCAGCCAGGCTTTCATCATGGTGATCTCGCCTTCCTGCGCCTTGATGATGTCCTTGGCCAGTTTGCGGATTTTTCCGTCCTTGCCGTATTGCAGCTCCACCTTGGCCATATCAATCGCCCCCTGATGGTGGCCAATCATGCCGCGCACAAAATCAACATCGGCATTGCCGGTCATGGGCGCAGACATGGCCTCATGCATTTTGGCATTGGCAGCCATAAACGCCGCATCTGCCCCGGATGCTATGGGCATATCATGCTGCATGGCGGGCATTTTATCCTCAGCCTGTGCAGCGGTGAAGGCGAGCAGAAAGCCCGCAACAAGCGTGGTCATTTTCATCATTATGGTCCCTTTCCGAGAAACCGAACAGAACAGAACAGAGTGATCCCGATGTCATCATCAGAACCGGTAGGTCTTACTGTTGGTTATGCGCGCGGCGGCGGCACCGGCGGCAGATTGGTTTGGGACAACAACCGGGCTTCGACACCCGGCATTGGCACTGAGTGCAGCGGCAGGCCAGCCTCAAAAGTAAAGGTCATGGCAGGCAAGCTCAGGCAGGCCGCGCAATGGCCACAGCCCATAGCCGCGTGGTTTTCGTCCTTATGCTTGTGATCATTCACAGCGTCGGAACACCCAACATGGGCAGAGACTGCACCATGCATTTCATGAGGCAACATCACACCAGCATGGTCTGACGCCATGCCGCTCACGGGCATGAGCGCATAGGCAAAAGCGGCCAGAACAAACAGAAGCGCGCGCAGACATCTCATGCAGCGAGTTTACCCCGAATATGGCAGAGTGCAAGCGCACAGCAGTTTGTGCCTCACTCCACAATCGAAGCAATCAGTTGCGGCAAATCCTGAATGTGAGCAATTTCCCGAAAGCGCGGTGCATCCGCCGGCTTGTCCACATGCTCCAGCACCCATGTCAGCGCATGGGGAATAAACACGCCCCAAGCTCCCACCGCCAATGCAGGCACAATATCGGATTTCAACGAATTGCCCACCATCATCGCCCGCTCCGGCTCCTCACCATGTTTGGAAAAAATGCGACGGTAGGTGGTGGCGTTTTTGTCGGAAACGATTTCCACCGCATCGAAAAAATCACCCAGACCGGATTGTGCCAGCTTGCGCTCCTGATCGAACAAATCCCCCTTGGTGATCAGCACCAGAAAATAACGGCCCGACAACGCTTCCAGCACATCGCCCACGCCGGGCAATGTCTCCACCGGATGTTGCAGCAAATCCCGACCAATGGCCAGAATATCGCCAATCACCGCGCCGGGTGCCCGCCCCTCGGTAATCTCCAGCGCCGTTTCGATCATCGACAGCGTAAAGCCTTTGATGCCAAAACCATAATAGGCGAGATTGCGCTTTTCCGCCTCCAGCAAACGCTCCGACACCACATGCGGATCGGCATAATCCTGCAACAATGCACGAAAATGCTCTTCTGTGAGCCGGTAATAATGCTCGTTTTGCCAAAGCGTGTCATCGGCATCAAAGCCAATGGTGGTGAGCGAACGGGTCATGCACATCCCCATGCCATCATACAAGCGTGTATCATGGACCATGGTAACGTCACCCATGACGGCAGGGCAAGATCAGACCGCAATCACCGTATGGATAATCTGATAATCCATGCTTTCTTCCCCCAGCGGTGCCACCGGCCATGTCCAGCGATGCTGATGGGCAGGCGGCTCAATTCCGGCCAGCAGATCGGTCTGCTCACGGGTCTTGCCCGTGCGGTCCACCACCTCAAAGGCAATATCGGTGACCAGACAGGTTTTGGCAGGTACCTGTGCCAACCCATCCAGATGGGCGCGGATCAGATGCGCCACAGTATCTTCCGGCATTGCGCCTGCCCCGTCCTTGGCCAGCCGTTTCTTCGCACCCATGCCGATTTGCGAGAGCAGATTGGCAGAGACCACAAAATCCAGCCACGGCACGCGCCGCAGAAAATCCAGCGGCTCCAGTGCGCGCCCGACCTTGAGATCATCATAACCGGAAAGATCGCGCTCAATGAAGGTGACATTTTTCAGGCTTTTGGCGGCCACCCAACTGCGCACGCTGGCCACATGCACCAGATCAACCAGCACCACATGGTCAAACGCCCGTGCCAGTTCCAGAATCGGCACATCCCGCAAAAGGCCAGAGCCCAGCACCACCACGGTGCGGCGCGTCTCAAGCTTGATTGCCGCTTCCAGGATGGCGCGTCTGGTGTTGGCCTCATGCGCGGCCCAATCTTTGGCACAACGCCGCGCCCGCGACCACAGATTGACGGAATAGCGGATATAGGGACGGTGTTCGGGCTTCGTGACCCGCCATGTGGCGGCATATTGCAGGGCTTCAAGGATCATGCCCTGCCCGTAGCATGCATTGCTTGCGTCGGCCAGTCTTCACCCTTGCCGCTCAGGGTTTGATCCACCAGAACATCGACACATAAATGTGTCGATGTTCTGGATTCTTTGCTTTGCCGCGCATCTTATCCGAAGACCGCTTCACACTTTTCGGGATG
>CAJYRE010000401.1 GCA_913776675.1 Rhizobiaceae bacterium | reverse complement strand
CCAGAGCCTTGTTGAAGTTCGGCTCGGCCTTGTCCCATTGCTTGAGGCGCTCATAGGCAATGCCGCGCTGGAAAAACACCGGCCATTCACTTTTATCCGGTGCTGCTCCCAGCACCTCCACGGCCTTGTCGTAATTGGCGGCCATTTCGGCATAATCCTTGGAATCCGACAGCACACTGCCATAGGCCAGATAGCTGCGAATGTCCGATGGATCAGAGGCGATCAGCGCTTTCAGATGGGCCTTGGCCTCATCCACCTTGCCGGTTTCGGCCAGCGCAATGCCAAGCTGCATTTCCGAAATGCGCAGCATCGGCGAATCGGCAGGCACCTGCTTGTAATAGGCAATGGCCTGATCCGTCTGCTTGTTGCCTTCGGCAATGCCGCCGAGCATGATCAGCATGTCAGCGCTCTTGGGGGCCAGGGCGCGCGAGAGCTGAAGGTAAAGCGCCACGGTGTCCTGTGCGCCCTGACGGTTGAGCGCACCACCCAGCGAAAACAGCACGGAGGCGGCACCTTCCTGCGCAGTGGTCACCAGTTGATCGGGCACATTGCCCTTTTCAATCCGCTCACGCATGGCCTTGAAGGGGGCGTAATTGTTGATCAGCGCTTCGCCAGCCGCAATGGTGTCGAGCGCCTTTTGCTTGTTGCCATCCTTGGCTTCCAGCGTGGCAAGGGCCAAAACGGCGCGCAGGAAAGTGTCAGGTGCTGTGGCACCGCCATCACGATCTGTCACCACATTGCTCAGATAGGTGCGGGCCTTGGTAAGGTCGCCCTTCATGATGGCCATGGTCCCGGCATTGTAATTCTTGAAAACGCCATACCAGGTCGGGCCCTTCAGCCTGTCCAGATCGGCCATGGCTTCCTTGGTGCGGCCTGCGCCCATCTTGGCCCAGGCCACCAGCAGGGCATTGGTCAAACGGTCCAGATCATTAGGGCCACGGTAGGCCAGAATTTTCTCGGCAGATTTATATTCGCGGTCCTGAATGGCCTTCAGTCCACGGGCAATATTGGTGATGCGCTCCACCGCCTTGTCATTGCGCAATTCCTGCGCATATTTCACACCGTCTTCAAAGCGGCCCGACATGAACAGCGAGAGCATCAGGCTTTCGCGGATTTCCAGATCATCGGGCTGGAACCGCAGGGCCTTTTCATAGAGCGGCACGGCATTGTCAAAGTCACGATCAGAATTGGCTGTGCGGGCTGCCAGATAGGCACCGGAAAACGTATCGACAGCATCCAGATCCAGCGTGCTGGCCGTATCCGCTTTGGTGGTGCTGGCCATGGCAGGGCCAATGAAAAGAGCCGTGTTCAGCGAGGCCAAAAGCAGGAGCGCCGTGCCTGTGGTGAAGCGTTTGGCAAACATCTGCCGCATGAAAAAGCCTTTCAACCATCATCACCGGCCAACAAAAGCCGGATCGGTAAATTCCACAACGGCCCGTGCGCCATTCCTTCGCACATAGGTCGCTTTAACACACTCTATTGCCTGCATAATTCTGTAAACCGGGTCTGGTTTCAAGTTTTACGCAGCCATCTTGCCGGGTCTTTCATTCCTCTGCATCCCCACGATTGTGGAGATTCAGTGAAGGAATCAACACACCAACATGTAGGAGCCTTCCCTTTTCGTCGCCAGTCCACGTCTAGGAAAAAGCATGGCTTTTTTGAGTAGCTTTTCGCAAAAAAGACTCAACTGACGCGCTCGATACAAAAATCGATCACATCCATCAGCGCCTCTTTCCATGCGCTGTCCGGCACGGGGGCCAGCGCGTCACGGGCCACATCGCCATAATGGATGGCACGGGCCACCGTATCGGAAAGGCCGTTGTATTTGATGATCAGCCCCATGGCTTTTTCCAGATTGGCATCGGTGCTGTTGCCACCTTCAATGGCGTCGCGCCAGAAGCCACGCTCGGTCTCATTGCCACGCCGATAGGCCAGAATGACCGGCAGGGTGATTTTGCCTTCGCGGAAATCGTCGCCGGTGTTTTTGCCAAGCTCGGCTGCCTTGCCGCCATAATCCAGCGCATCATCGACCAACTGGAAAGCAAGGCCCAGATTCATGCCATAGGATTTCAGCGCATTGCGGGTGGCGCGGTCGGTTCCGGCCACAATCGGCCCCACTTCGGCGGCGGCCGCAAACAGGGCGGCGGTTTTGGCGCGGATCACCGACTGATAATCATCCTCGGTGGTTTCCATGTTCTTGGCCACGGACAATTGCAGCACTTCGCCTTCGGCAATCACCGATGCGGCTGTGGAGAGAACATCCAGCGCATCCAGCGAGCCGACTTCCACCATCATGCGAAACGCCTGACCCAGCAGGAAATCGCCCACCAATACGCTGGCCTGATTGCCCCAGATCATCCGGGCGGTGGATTTGCCGCGTCGAAGATCGCTTTCATCCACCACATCATCGTGCAGCAATGTGGCGGTATGCATGAATTCCACGCTGGTTGCCAGCTTGATGTGGTTGTCGCCCTCATAGCCAAACATGGCCGCCGAGGCCAGGGTCAGCATTGGACGCAGGCGCTTGCCACCAGACGAAATCAGATGATTGGCCACTTCCGGAATCATTTGTACGTCTGAACCGGCTTTGGACAGAATCAGTTGGTTGACCCGCTCCATGCTGCTCTTGGTTAAATCAACCAAGGGCTTCACCGAGGCCTGTTTGTTTTTCTTTTCACCAAGCGGTATCACTGCACCCAAGGTCTCTGACTCCTGTTTACCCCAAAACCCGACAATGCCGGTTTGCGCTGAAGACACCGTTTGACCACAATGTTCAAGTGCCCATCACGAAAAATGGTTTCATCACGTCTGCTTTAGCATAAAAAGCCTATGGCGGCGGGGCAAGAGCGGAATTAGCCTATCCCGCAGATTTGATAGGACGAATCAGCGCATGCATGAAATTCTTCGCACCAACGACCCTGTTTTGCTCTCTTTTGCGGAAAGTCTGATGAAAGATGCAGGCATACAATGCCTCATTGCTGATCAGTCCATGAGCATTCTGGAAGGGTCGCTCGGCTTGCTGCCACGGCGTTTTCTGGTTGCATCCGACCGGATCATGCTGGCACGGCGCATTCTCAGCGATGCCGGGCTGGCAGATGAGTTGCGGAGTGACAAGACGTGAGCGAAGCCGCAGATCTTGCCAGTCATGCGGCTGACAACAGCCCCATGGAAACCATTGATGCCTTTCATCGCGGGCAATTTTATCTGGTGCAGCCAAAAGGCAGGGGCCACCGGGCGGGCATGGATGCCATGCTGCTGGCCGCGATGATTGCCGATGACAATACCAGCAAAGGCAAGCCGCAGCGCGTGGCCGATCTGGGGGCAGGGGCCGGGGGTGCGGGTCTTGCGGTGGCCTCCCGGCTGACGCAGGCGCAGGTGACACTGGTGGAGCGTTCACCAGACATGCTGGCCTTTGCGGAAAAAACCCTGGCCCTGCCGCAGAACGCCCATCTGAATGATCGGGTCAGCCTGATTGCTGCCGATGTGACGCTGGTGGGCAAGGCCCGCAATGCAGCGGGCATTCATGATGATGCCTTTGATCATGTGATCATGAACCCTCCCTTCAACGATGGGCGCGACCGGATGACGCCCGACAGTTTGAAGGCCGAGGCCCATGCCATGAGTGACGATCTGTTCGAGCGCTGGTTGAGAACGGCGGGTGCCATTTTGCGACCCGGCGGGCAGGTGTCGTTGATTGCGCGTCCGCAATCGATTGCCGAGATTATTGCCGCCTGTGGCAAGCGGTTTGGCGGTGTCGAGATCACGCTGGTGCATCCACGGGCTGGCGAAAGCGCCATTCGGCTGTTGCTGACAGCCATCAAAGGCTCGAAAGCCCGATTGGTATTTCGCAGCCCGTTGATCATGCATGGGCCGGAGGGCCATGCCTTTCTGCC
>CAJYRE010000400.1 GCA_913776675.1 Rhizobiaceae bacterium | reverse complement strand
TGTGGATTTCAAAGGCGGCCATGTGCGGCGATGAAAAGCGCAAGGCCGTGCCGCCACGATGGACAGGCGCATAAAGATGGGTGCGGGTCCAATCCAGCAGCGGCATGAAATTGTAGCAGATGGTGTGAATGCCATTGTCTGCGAGATTCTTCATCGATTGCCGATAATTGGCAAACAATTGCTCCAGATTGCCTTCGCCACGCTTGATGTTTTCATGGATCGGCAGGCTTTCGACCACATTCCACATCAGCTCAAGATTGCACCCGGCAATTTCATCCCGGCGGGCGGCAATGGCCTCCGATGACCAGACCTCGCCATAGGGTATTTCATGCAGCGCGTTGACAATGCCGTGTGCGCCCGTCTGCGCAATTTCACTCAGCGCGATCTTGTCGAACGGGCCATACCAGCGCCAGCTTTCTTTCATGCTTGCAATTCCTCTATCGTCTTTCGTGCGCCTTGTGTTGCAAGGCGGCTGTAATTCTCAATCAGGGCCGAGGTGAAGGCTGTGTTCTGCGCCAAAGAGGCCGGGAAAATCTCCCGCACCGCTAAAAGCGCTTCGACTTTCTCGCGTGGGGTCGCTGCTGCATCGCTCAACGACTTCAGCCGTGCGGCCAAGGGGTCGCGCACATCAATGACCTCGCCCTTTTCATCCACGCCGCCTACGTAGCGCATCCATGCGGCCACGGCCAGGGCAAGGCCTTTGATGGAGCGATTGGCGGCAAGGTTCTCGGCAATCGTGCCGAGAATACGTTGCGGCAGCTTTTGCGATCCATCCATGGCAATCTGCCAGGTGCGGTGGCGAATGGCCGGGTTGGAATAACGCTCAAACAGCGCGCGCGTGTAATCCGCCAGACTGACGCCTTGCGGCGCATGCAGGCCGGGGGTGATTTCCTGATCCCAAAGCGCCTTGCAGAAGGTGGCAAACACCGGATCGGCCACGGTATCGGCAATGGTTTCATGGCCAGCCAGATAGCCAAGGTAGGCCAGCGATGAATGGGTACCGTTCAGGCAGCGCAGCTTCATATGTTCAAACGGCGTAACGTTATCAACAAGCTGTACGCCGACCGCACCCAGATCGGGACGCGCACCATGCACAAAGGTATCTTCCACCACCCATTGGCGGAACGGCTCATGCATCACCGGTGAGGCATCATAAAAGCCTGTCTTGGCGCTCAAGGCGGTAATATCTTCCGGTTTGGTGGCCGGCACAATGCGATCCACCATGGTGGAGGGGAAAGCACCTTGCGCGGCAATCCAGTCTTTCAACTCGGCAGAGATCAGCTCGGCAAATTCCAGCACCACGCCACGCACCACCCTGCCGTTTTCCGGCAGATTATCGCAGCACAGCACGGTAAAGGGCGGCAGGCCCGCCGATTTGCGTTTTTCCAGCGCCCGCACCAGAAAACCGATGGCTGAGGTGGGCTGCTCGGCATGGGCCAGATCATGCACAATATCCGGATGGTTGCGGTTCAGCCTGCCGCTGGAGGGTTCGTGGCAATAGCCTTTTTCGGTCACGGTCAAGCTGACGATTTTAACGGAAGCGGCCGCCATGGCGTCCAGCACGGCCTGCGGATTTTCGCGCGCCACCAGCACGCCATTCAGCACGTCAATCACACGGGCGGTTTCGCCCTTGGGGCCCATTTCCACTGCGGTATAGGCAAAATCCTGCGGAGCCAAAGCATCACGCTGATCAGGCCGCATCAGGCTGACGCCGATAATGCCCCAATCGCCACCGGATGCCTGCATGGCTTCTTGAATGTAGATAGCCCCGTGGGCACGGTAAAAGGCACCAAGGCCCAAATGGATAATCCCTGTTTTGGGCTTTTGGCCATCGGGACGGGTTAGGCGTGGGGTATCAGCGGGCAAGCCAGCCTCCATCAACATTCAAAATCGCACCATGGATATATTTTGCAGCAGGCGATGAGAGAAACACCGCAGCCCCGCCAATGTCTTGTGCATCACCCCAGCGGCCAGCCGGAATCCGTTCAAGAATGGCCTTGTTGCGGGCGGCATCATTGCGAAGCGCCTCGGTGTTGTTGGTCTCGATATAGCCGGGCGCAATGGCATTCACATTGATGCCCTTGGCGGCCCACTCATTGGCCAGCAGCTTGGTCAGACCTGCAACACCACTCTTGGAGGCGGTGTAGGATGGCACGCGAATGCCGCCCTGAAACGACAGCATGGAGGCGATATTGACCACCTTGCCGGTGCCATTGCGGGCAAACACCGCCTTGGCAAAAGCTTGGGTGAGGAAGAAAACCGCTTTCAGGTTCACATCCATCACCGCATTCCAATCGTCCTCGGTAAAATCCACCGCATCGTTGCGGCGGATGATACCTGCATTGTTGATAAGAATATCAACCGGGCCGAGATGATCAAAAATGTCTTTTCCGGCCATGGGGTCGGATAGGTCCAGCGTCAGGGCAGATGCTGTGCCGCCAGCCTTGGTGATCAGGCCCATGGTTTCCTCTACCGAGGAGCGGCCAGCGCAGATCACGCTGGCTCCGGCTTCGGCCAGAGACAGGGCAATGGCCTGACCAATGCCGGTGTTGGAGCCGGTCACCAATGCGGTTTTGCCTTTGAGTGAAAACAGATCGCTCACCGCAGCGTCTCCATCGAGACC
>CAJYRE010000399.1 GCA_913776675.1 Rhizobiaceae bacterium | reverse complement strand
TCTGCCGACCATCTCCCCCTCAAGGGGGGAGATTGGATGGAGTTGACCACCCATTTTTGTCAACCTAGCAATTTCGCAGGAGAGATAAAGGGAACGAGGGGTAGGCCTCACATCGATCTCCCCCCTTGAGGGGGAGATGGTCGGCAGACCAGAGGGGGGTCGCCTCTTGCTCCGACCGATTAAGCCGCCTTGTCCAACCCCGCCGCCTTAGCCATAGCCTTCAATGAGGCGAGGCCGAGGCTCTGGTAATCATAGGGATTGCGCACATCCGGGTCTTGCTCCGCCTCAATCACCAGCCAGCCCTCGTAGCCATGCTCGGCGGCAATTTTCAGCACCGGCGGAAAATTCACGCCGCCTTCGCTATCGCCCGGAACGGTGAACACGCCACGGCGCACACCTTCGAGGAAGGAGAGCTTTTCATCGCGCACCTGCTTGGCAATCACCGGGCGGATGTTTTTGGCGTGGATATGGCCGACGCGGCCCATATAATTTTGGGCCACGCGCTCCGGATTGCCGCCGCCAAACAGGCAATGGCCGGTATCCAGCAGCAGCTTGGCATGCGGGCCGGTGTTGGCCATCAGCTTGTCGATTTCTTCTTCGCTCTCGACAATCGTGCCCATGTGGTGGTGATAGACCAGCGCAATGCCCTGAGAGGCAGCAAATTCGGCCAGCGCTTCCACGCCTGCACCAAAGCTTGCCCACTCCGAATCCGCCAGTTTCGGGCGGTCGTTTACCGGCTTGCCATCATCACCATGAATCGCATTCGATGTTTCGCAGACGATGATCACCTTGCTGCCCATGGCCTTCAACAGATCGAGGGCAGGCTGCATCGCTGCCTTTTCATCCTCGATGGAATTTGTCAGTAGGTTCAGCGAATGCCAGCCGGAGACATAGCGCAGGCCGCGTGGCTCCAGAACAGCTTTCAAGGCTGCGGGTTCCTGCGGGAATTTATGGCCCTTTTCGATGCCGTCGAAACCGATTTTCGAGGTTTCATCCAGGCATTGGTCGAGGCTGATATGGGCACCCAGCGTGCGGTCATCGTCGTTGGACCAGGCAATCGGGTTGGTTCCGTAGAGAATCATTTTAGCTTCTTTCCTTGAGCGCTGCCTCATAGCGGGCGCGAGCCTGTTGCACTTCATTGCGAGTTGAGACTTCCGGCACCGCCACATCCCACCAATAACCGCCAGCCTCTGGCGTGGGGTAAGGGTCGGTGTCGATGACAATCACCGTGGGTCTGGTGGCTGAACGGGCACTCTCCAGCGCGGCTTCCAGCTCAGGAATGGTCGTCACCTTGCTGGAATCCGCCCCCATAGCGGCGGCGTGCGCGGCAAAATCAATCTGCGGCGCGTGGATATGCGAGGTATGGGCGTAAAGATTGTTAAACTCCGCCCCGCCCGTGCCCATCTGCAGCCGATTGATGCAGCCGTAACCCCGGTTATCGGTGATCACCACGGTGATTTTCACCCCCAAAGCGCAGGCCGTGACCAATTCGGAATTCATCATCATATAGGAGCCATCGCCGACCATGACGATCACATCACGCTCCGGCTCGGCCATCTTGATGCCCATGCCACCGGCAATCTCATAGCCCATGCAGGAGAAGCCATATTCCATATGGTAAGACAGCGGCAGTTTCGATTTCCAGAGCTGATGCAATTCACCCGGCATGGTACCAGCGGCACACATCACCACCGTATTGTCGCGCGAGGCACGCTGCACGGCTCCAATCACCTGCATGTCGGTGGGCAGGCTGTTGCCATCCTTCGGTGCTGCGGTGACGGCATCGGCCTTTGCAAACCAATCGGTTTTTAAGCCCGCGTCCGGTGCCGCAAAACGGTGGTCGTCTAAGGCTTTCGAGATCAGTTCCAGACCAATTTTTGCATCTGCCACCAGCGGCAAAGCGTCGTGCTTGGTGCTGTCATAGGGCTGAACATTCAGCGCCAGAATCTTGCGGTTGGGGTTCTTGAACAGCGCCCACGATCCTGTGGTAAAATCCTGGAACCGCGTGCCAACACCGATGACGAGATCCGCACCCTCGCAAATCGTGTTGGCACTGGTCGCACCCGTCACGCCGACGGGCCCGAAATTCAGCGCGTCATCCCAGGGCAGAGCCGATTTTCCGGCCTGTGTTTCCACCACCGGAATCTGATGCTTATGCGCAAAATCCCGCAAAGTTTGCGTGGCCCCCGAAAAATGCACGCCACCACCTGCGACAATCACTGGGCTTTTCGCGCCTTTGATCGCGGCAATTGCCGTTTCCAGCTCCAATGCATCCGGCTGTGGGCGGCGGATGTGCCAGATTTTGGGTTCAAAGAAGCTTTCGGGGTAATCATAGGCTTCCGCCTGTGTATCCTGACAAAAGGCCAGTGTTACCGGGCCGCAATCCGCCGGATCGGTCATAGTGCGAAAGGCCCGCGGAAGGGCGGTCAGCAGATGTTCAGGCCGGGAAATACGGTCATAATAGCGGCTGACAGGGCGGAAGCAGTCATTGGCAGAGACGGTGCCATCGTTGAAATCTTCCACCTGCTGCAACACCGGGTCTGGTCCACGGTTGGCGAACACATCGCCGGGTAACAGCAGAACCGGCAGGCGGTTCACATGGGCGAGAGCCGCAGCCGTCACCATATTCAAAGCGCCGGGACCAATCGAGGAGGTCACGGCCATGGCCCGGCGGCGGCCAAGTTGCTTGGCATAGGCAATGGCCGCATGGGCCATGGATTGCTCATTCTGTCCGCGCCATGTGGTGATGCTGTCTTGCGCACCTTGCAAGGCTTCGCCGAGACCTGCGACATTGCCATGGCCGAAAATGGCCCAGACACCGGCAATGAACGGCACGCCTTCCGGTGTCATCTGATTGGCAAGGTAGCGCACTAAGGCCTGAGCGGCTGTCAAACGCACCGTTTTCATGTGTCTCTCTCCCTGAAATTCTTCGGATCAGACGCTTGCGCGCGCTTTATCCCATACCTGACATAGCGACGTATATTTGCTCACCATGTCAGCAATCGCATCGTCATCCGACAGGTTACCAGCCAACCACTTACGCGCCGCATCCCCAAAAATGGTGCGCCCAACCGCAAACCCCTTGACCAGATCAAAGCTCGCTGCCGTCTTGAAGCTCTCTTCCAGTTCAGTAGCGGGCGCATCCAGACCCAGCACAACAATGCCCCGCGTATAGGGATCATTGCGGGAAATCGCGTCACACGCATTGGCCCAGGCAGCTTTCGTCTTCATCGGCTCAAGCTTCCACCAGTCGGGATAGACGCCGATGTCATAGAAGCGCTGGATAATGGTGGCGGCGGTATCATCGTCGGTAGCGCCAACCTTGGAAGGAATAATCTCCAACAGCATTTCAAGGCGGTTACGGCGAGCCGCCGTGAAAAGACGTTTTACCGTATTTTCCTGCTGTTCTTTCATCGCCGCATCATCATCAGGATGATAGAAGCACAGAACCTTGACCACATTTTCCACCGGCCATTCGGTCAGTCCGCCAAAATCTTCGCCCAGTTCCGGCTCCAAGGTGAGCGGGCGAGAGCCCGGCCATTCGACCGGTCTGCCAATCCACAGACCAGAGCCGGATGCCTGATACAGCGCATCCCGACCCAAACGGCTATCGCACAAAATGCCATAACCGGGCTGACCATTGGATACCTGCTGCGCGGCCTTGAGGCAAAGCTGCTTGAAAGCGCCGATCCGCTCATGGGAAACGCCAGCCTCATCGCACATGGCTTCCAACTGCATGCGGTGATCGAAGGCAAACACCCGCATCTGCGGCCATTCACCATCCCGGTTGGTGGACCAATGCACCTGTTCCAGCGCCGCATCCTTGCGCAGCGCCTTGTTGCGAATGCCGGTTTTGAAGAAATAATCCAGCTCTTCAAGGCTGGGATAGGCGGGCGTGCAGCCGTGGCGGGACACGGCAAAAGCACCGCAGGCATTGGCGAACTTCAAGGCCGTAGGCCAATCCTCGCCAGTCAGCCAGCCTTTCAGCAGGCCAGACATGAAGCCATCGCCAGCGCCCAGCACGTTGAAGACTTCAATCGGAAAGCCCTGGCCAGTCTGGCCGTCATCGAGGCTGTCTGGAATGTTACCCTCAAACACCACAGCCCCCATGGGACCGCGCTTGCACACCAGCGTTGCCTTTGACACCTTGCGAACAGCGCGCAGCGCCTCAATGGTGTTGGTCGAGCCGCCAGCAATGTGAAATTCTTCTTCGGTGCCGACAATCAGATCAAACCAATGCAGGGTCGATTGCAGCTTTGCCGTCACGGCCTGAGATTCAATAAAGCGGCTTTCGCCATCGCCATGGCCTGCCAAGCCCCAGAGGTTGGGGCGGTAATCAATATCAAGCGCCGTTTTTGCCCCGTTCTCGCGTGCCAACCGCAGGGCTTTCAGCACGGCCGCTTCCGTGTTGGGGTGGGAAAGATGCGTACCTGTGACGCAAACGCAGCCAGCCTCAGCCACAAACGCCGGATCAATATCATCCTCACACAGCGCCATGTCGGCGCAGTTTTCACGGTAGAAAATCAGCGGAAACTGGTGCTCATCCCGAATGCCGAGCAGAACCAGCGCGGTCAGGCGCTTCGGGTCTGTCTTGACGCCGCGCACATCCACACCTTCGCGCACCAACTGTTCGCGGATAAAGCGGCCCATATGCTCATCGCCGACGCGGGTTATGAGAGCCGATTTCAAGCCCAGCCGGGCCGTGCCTGCGGCGATATTGGTGGGGGAGCCGCCGATATATTTGTTGAAAGAGGCCATATCTTCCAAGCGGCCGCCCACTTGCGCGCCGTAAAGATCGACCGAGGAACGGCCGATGGTAATCAGATCAAGTTTCGGCACAACACCCTCCTTGGATGGCACGAGCGCATGGATAGACACCTCGCACCACAACAGCCCTTCTTCCGGAAGGCCGTTCTAAATTTGCATTAAAATGGACTATATATTCTATTTTTCAGACTTCAACACAAATGTTCAGTCATCTTGTCGCATGGTTCCCACCGCCACCGATAGCGCAATGGCCAGACAGAGCGTGGCCGAAAGCGAGCGGAACGCTCCAAAGTCTACCTCGGAAACGGTGAGTGTCTGGGCTCCACATTTCTGTAAGGGGCTGAAATTCTTATCGGTTATCGCCACCACAGCAATACC
>CAJYRE010000398.1 GCA_913776675.1 Rhizobiaceae bacterium | reverse complement strand
AAGGCCATGCCGCCGCTCTGGCGCGCCTGAAAGCACGAAAGGGCAAAGCGGGCATTGTCGGGGTCAATATCGGAGCCAATAAGGATTCGCAGGATCGCATTGCGGATTATGTGGCGGGGATTCGCAGCTTTTATGCCGTTGCCAGCTATTTTACCGCCAATATTTCATCGCCCAACACACCGGGCCTGCGTGATCTGCAAGCCAGGGACAGCTTGGCCGCGCTGTTGGATGCCATCCTGAGCGCAAGGGCCGATGAGGCGGCCAAAACCGGACGGCGCGTACCTGTGTTCCTGAAAATTGCTCCTGATCTGACCCAGGAGGGCATGGATGATATTGCCGAGGTGGTGCTGGCCCGTGATCTGGATGGTTTGATTGTGTCCAATACCACCCTCTCGCGCGATGGATTGACAGATCAGCGTTTTTCCGGTGAAGCGGGAGGCCTGTCCGGCAAGCCCCTGTTTGTCAAATCCACGGCGGTGCTGGCAGGCATGCGCCATCGGGTCGGCAAAAATCTGGCCATCATTGGAGTGGGAGGCGTTTCCTCGGCGGAGACGGCGCTGGAAAAAATCCGGGCTGGAGCCGATCTGGTGCAGCTCTATTCCTGCATGGTCTACGAGGGACCGGCATTGCCGTCGAGAATCGTCAAGGGATTGTCCAAACTGCTGGATCAGCAGGGGCTCTCATCCTTGCGTGAACTGCGTGACACGGGTGTGGAGCATTGGCGGTCCTTATAAACCACGGCTGATCTCAAATGTCTGGCGGATGCGCAAGCGCAGGCGGGTCAGCAGCAATGTCCCGCGCAGCAGCAGAAACAGGTTGAGAGACAGCCAAAGGCCGTGATTGCCGAAGGCTGGCACCAACAGCGCCAGCGACAGCAGATAGCCCGCAAAAGCAGCCAGCATCATATTGCGCATATCGCTGGACCATGCCGCGCCGATAAAGATCCCGTCCATCTGAAAAGCCATGGCCCCTGTTATGGCCGTGATAGCGGCCCAAGGCAGAAAATGGCGGGCCATTTGCCGCACATCCTCAGCAGTGGTCATGGCATCAATCAAATGGCCGCCCAGCATCAGAAACAACAGGGTGGTGGAAACAGCCAAACCACAGGACCAGATGCCAGTCAGTTTGACAGCCTGTTCAAACCCCGGCCTGTAGCGCGCACCCACCGCCCGTCCAGTGATTTGCTCGGCGGCATTGGCAATGCCATCCAGATAAAAACTGGCGACCATGAAGAAATTCATCAGCACGGCATTGGCCGCCAGCGTGGTGGCACCAAAGCTGCTGCCAATACGGGTCAGCAATGTAAAGGCGGCCAGCAGCACAAAACTGCGAATCAGAATATCCCGGTTGAGAGAGAACAATTCAGACAGCCGTGTCCGGTCCAGCAATTCAGCCCATGTTGGTCTATGTGCTTTCTGCATCCGCGCAACAATGATCAGCAGGCCTGCCAGCGCGGCACAGGCTTCACCCGCCACAGCACCATAGGCCACGCCCGCAACACCCCAGCCTAAAGACAGGCCCAGCACAATGGACAGACAGATGTTGACACCATTCAGCAGAATTTGCAGCGATAGCCCAAGTGAGCCTTTGCCTTGCCCCAGCACAAACCCCATGATGGTGAAATTGGCCAATGTCAGCGGGCCTGCCAGAATGCGAATGGAAAAATAGGTGGCGGTAACCTCGGCCACCCGCCCTTCGGCCCCCATCATCAACAGGCCACCCTTCAGGACCAAGGGCGATAACAGCACAAGAATCAGACCCATGCTGACGGAGAGGATCATTGAGCGACAGAAAACCGCCACCTGTTCGCGCATATCCTCACGGCCAAACGCTTGCGCCACCAGCGCGGTTGTGGCGGAGCGCAGAAAATTGAGGCTGGAAAACAGCAGATCAAACAGCACCGCGCCAATGGCCAGCCCCGCCAGTGCCGCCGCCTCGCCGGTGCGGCCGATGACGGCGGTGTCGGTAATGCCCAGCAGTGGCGTGGTGATGTACGCCAGCGTCATCGGCAAGGCGATGGCCAACACGCTGCGGTGGGTCACCTGAAAGGCTTTGCTGTGCTGCGATATTCCGGTCATGCCAAGCTCCACGGGTGAGTCTGTCTCACCCTGAAAGCTTTTTATCCGATTCTGAGCTGAATACCATTGCGGATTGGAATGCCGGACGATGGCCCAAGATCGGGCCGGGGCGTGCCAGACAGCACCATGGCCCAGAACGGCTTGTTGCCACGGGATGGAATACGGGCCACGGCAACGCCAAGACCATGGTAAGGCCCGAGCATATTTTCCAGATGGTGTTTGGAATTGATCCATGCCTGCATGGCGGCTTCATCTGTCTGCTGTAACATGGCAATGTTTTCGGCAGCCGGAAGTTGCACGTTGCTCTCGCGCATACGGGCACCAAAACTGTCGCCAAAGCCCATGAGATGGGCCATTTTTTCGGCCTGCGCCATGCGGTTGGCCTGATACATTGCCGCCTTTGTTGCGGCCGCATCCGCAACCAGCGCGGATTTGCCATTTTTGGCCCGCAGCGCATTGATCATCGGCAGAAAGGCTGCCGTTTCGTTGGTCACATTGGAGGGGGCCGTGGGCTTGGATGACGGGGCCGTTGCGCAGCCAGCCAGTGTGGCCGTCAGGCCAAGGCCGGTCAGAGCCAGAAAGTGACGGCGATTGGCAAGAGGGGAGAGACTATTTTCAAAAGACATGTTATTTCCGAAGATCGATCAGGCGCAGGATAATGAACACAGGAATGACAATACTGGCCCCCAGCAGCAGATAATCACCCACACGTCCCAGAGCAGAGAAGCCTTTGTGCCAGATGTCAAAGAAAAACCGACGGATGCTCTCAAGAATATCCGTGGGGTAAATATCAAACATATGCATGACAAAGCCAACAATCACCGACACCACGATGAGTTTGACAATGGTGCGGCCAAGGGAATCGCCCAGAAATCTGTTGACGCCGTCTGACATGGAACCTCCTGTTCGGGCGGGATATAGCTTCACATAAGCACAGGATTGTGGCGGCGCAAGCGCGCGTTGGCGGGTAAAGACGATCGGATGAAAATAGCGCTTGCGTTTTCGCACCATTGCGCCATTGCTCACGCAATTCCTCCTCTTTTCAGTTCGAAGCCCATGCATCCTCTTCAAATTTCCTCTGGCCATGCCGTTGCAGACCGCCGCGCTGATTATGCCCGTATGTTGTCCGAGGGCGGCGATCATCTCGCTGCCGCCGAATTGATGGAGCAGGCGCTGGAACTGGCCCCGAAATGGGTGGCAGGCTGGCTTCTGCTGGGGGATTATTGTGTGAAGGCGGGCCATTGCGCCCAGGCAATCACGGCCTATCGTCAGGTGCAGGCGCTGGACCCCGACGATATGTTTGCAGCCAGCCTCAAGCTGGCGGTGTTGGGCGCGGATGCCATGCCGCAACAGCCGCCAAGCCGCTATGTGGCGGCCCTGTTTGATGATTACGCTCCTCGCTTTGAAACATCGCTGGTGCAAAAGCTGGACTATCGCGTGCCACAAAAACTGCGGTTGATGCTCACGGCTCTGCTGGGTCCCAACATGCATTTTCGCCATGCTGTTGATCTGGGATGCGGAACGGGTTTGATGGGGGTGGAGCTGAAGCCCTTTGTCGATTACCTTGAAGGGTATGATCTTTCCCGTGGTATGCTGCTGAAGGCCACTGAGAAGCGCCTTTACGACCATCTGGCGCAAGCCGATCTCTCCTTGTCTGCGGAAGACTGCGGCTTGTTTGAGGGTGGGGCAGGTAAGGGCAGGGCGGATCTGGTTGTGGCAGCGGATGTTCTGATTTATCTCGGCGCATTATCGGGTGTGTTTTCATTGGTGGCCACTCTGGCCACAGACAATGCCTGTTTTCTGTTTTCGATAGAAACCCATGTCGGACAAGAGGGGTTTTCGCTTGCTGAATCGCTGCGCTATCAGCATGGCGAGGCTTATGTGCTGGAAGAAATAAACCGGGCCGGGTTTGTTGTGTTGACCAGCCAGCCCACCACCATTCGCATGGATGGCGGAAAACCGGTTCCCGGCTTGTTGTTTGTTACCCAAAAACGGTCGTGAACGATGGATTCTTGCGATTTTTTTGATAGGTCAGTTTTGCTGACCTATACCCCTTGAACGCCCTGGAATTTCAGGCATCCTTACAGAAAATTCGGACCTGTGAGGTGTGGCTATGGCATTGATGAACAACGTTTTGGGCATCTGGAACAACAATCCTGCCCGCCATAGCCGGGCCGAGGATGTGCAGGGCATTCTCTGCGGCACGATTATTGCCGCCCTTGGCCTTTATTTCATCTCCACCATCGGTCTGGTCACCAGCGGCATCGCAGGCCTTGCCTTCGTGGTGCATTACTGGACCGGCTGGAATTTCGGCCTGTTGTTTTTCCTGTTCAACATGCCGTTTTACATTCTGTCGATGAAGCGGGTGGGTTGGGATTTCACTCTCAAAACCTTTCTCTCTGTTGCCCTGACCTCCGTTCTGGTTGATGTTCAGAGCCGCTTTCTCACCATTTCCTCCATCAACCCCATATGGGGTGCCATTCTCGGTGGCGTGTTGTTGGGCTTTGGTCTTCTGGCGCTTTATCGTCACCGCGCCAGCCTCGGCGGCATCGGTATTCTGGCTGTGTTCATTCAGGACCGTTTCGGCATTCAGGCGGGTCTGGTGCAGCTTGCCTTTGACGTGATTGTCATGGCGCTGGCCTTTACCGTTGTTAGCCCCTGGGTAGTTGGCTGCTCGATCATTGGTGCCGTGGTGCTCAACCTGTTTGTGCTGATCAACCACCGCTCGGATCGATATATCGCGCTTCGGTAAGAAGTTCTTTTAATCGATCCTGATGCATTGAAGTCATCGCTGCGGGCTGTCAGCTTTCGATATATGTATTTTTAGTTTGCAACCTAATCTTCATCGTTTTTTTAGAAAAAATCGATACTCCGACCTCTGCTGCTATTTTAAATTTACAATTTAGAGTCGGGGGACGCATGAAAAATCTCAGCATTTCCGTTAAATTATTTTCATTGATTGGTGTGCTGCTGGTTATTTTTTCCGCAATGACGTTTTTGCAACTGCGTTCGTCTATCAACTCGATCTACCATGAGCGCTATGAAATGCTGCGAATGCAGGTTGAGACAGCGATTTCCGTGCTGAAAACCTTCAATGAACGCGAGAAGGCGGGCGAGTTTTCCCATGAAGAAGCCGTCAAGCAAGCCTATGCTGTTGTCAATAAAATGAGGTATGAGCCGGACGGCTACTTTTTTGGCTATGATTATGATGTTGTGGTCACTCTGTTTCCCAATCCCAACCTGATTGGTCAAAAAAGCAAAGGTAAAACAGATAAAAACGGCTTTGCCTATCGTGATGAAGTGGTAAAAGTTGGTCGTGCTGGTGGCGGCTATGTCCAATTCGTTGGTCCCAAAGCAGGCAGCCCAGACGATTTTAGTTATCCTAAACTTGCCTACGCCAAAGCATTCGAACCGTGGCAAGTGGTGGTTGGCACCGGCCTTTATATCGACGATCTCAAGGCTGAGATCCGTGAAAAAATCACCAATGCCATTGTCTTGTCGCTTTCATTGCTGTTGTTGGCTGTCATTGCAGCCTATGCCGTCATTCGAAGCATTTCCGCACCTCTAAATGCGGTTCATGATGCGTTGAAAGCTGTTGCTGATGAAAATATTTCAGTTCAGATTCCCTACACGGACATGCGCAACGAAGTGGGCATGATGGCAAAAGCCACGCAGTCGCTTCAGGAAAAGGTGCGCGAGCGCCATGCCATGGTGGAGCGCCAGCAGCAACAGCAGCGTGAGCTGGATGGCGAGCGACAGACCAATCTGGAGCGGCAGGCTGCTGAAGCACGTGAGCAGGCGCATGCTGTCTCCACCATTGGCGTTTCACTGGAGCGTCTGGCTGAAGGTGATCTGACTGTGCGTTGCGCGGATCTGGGCCGCAAATACGAAGACCTGCGCCATAATTTCAACGATGCGCTGAGCAAGCTGGAGCAGGCCATGGCCCGCGTCAGCCTGAAGGGCAATGACA
>CAJYRE010000397.1 GCA_913776675.1 Rhizobiaceae bacterium | reverse complement strand
ACCAGCCGCGATGCTGATCCGAGCCTTCCAGATAGACATCCGCAGGCCATTTCAGGTCCGGGCGGTCTTCCAGCGTAAACGTGTGGGTGGAACCTGAGTCGAACCACACATCCAGAATATCGCGCACCTGATGCCAGCGATCCTGATCAGCCACGCCTTCGAGGAAACGCTCCTTGGCACCATCGGCAAACCACGCATCGGCCCCTTCCACCTCAAAGGCTTCCAGAATACGGGCATTGACCCTGTCGTCTTGCAGGATATTGCCCTGCTCATCGGCAAACACACAGATTGGAACGCCCCATGCGCGCTGACGCGACAGCACCCAATCCGGGCGACCTTCGATCATCGCACGCAGACGGTTCTGGCCAGCGGCGGGCACAAAACGGGTGTCGTCAATGGCGGACAGGGCGCGGGAACGCAGCGTGCTGCCATCGCCCAATTCCTTGTCCATATAGACAAACCATTGTGGCGTGTTGCGGAAGATCACCGGCTTTTTCGAGCGCCATGAATGCGGATAGTCATGCTTGATCCGGCCACGGGCAAACAGGTTGTTGGCGGCAATCAAGGCCTTGATAACGCGCTCGTTGGCGTCACCCTTCTTGCCGTTGTCGTCCATCACACGGGCAGCGCCACCTTCAGCCGATGGACCAAAGCCGGGCGCGTCTTCGGTGTAGAAGCCAGCGTCATCGACCGTGAAGGGGATTTTGGTGGAAATGCCACGGGCTTCAAGTGCGCGGACCTGCGACATCCAGGCGTCAAAGTCCTCGCGGCCATGTCCGGGAGCGGTGTGGACGAAGCCCGTACCCGCATCATCGGTGACGTGATCGCCGTCGAGGAGGGGAACTTTGAAGTCGTAACCGCCGCCAAGCCCCTTGAGGGGGTGGGCGCAGGTGATGGCGGCCAGTTCCTCAGCCTTCACGTCGCGCAGACGAGTGTATTCCAGCTTTGCCTTTGCAAAGCAATCGGCGGCCAGCTTGTCGGCGAAGATCAGCTTTTCACCCGGCTGCGGGCCGAAATCATTGTTGGCCTCGGTCACTTCATAGAGACCATATTCGATCTTGGACGAGAACGAGATCGCACGGTTACCGGGGATCGTCCATGGCGTGGTGGTCCAGATGACGACAGAAACGTCAGCGTCTTTAAACGCTACAGCAGCTTTAGTGCGCTCCACCGGAAACTTCACCCAGATCGTATCACTTTCAACCTCGTGATACTCCACCTCGGCCTCGGCCAAGGCGGTGCGTTCCACCACCGACCACATGATCGGCTTGGAGCCACGATAGAGCTGGCCGCTTTTGGCGATTTTCAACAATTCTCCAGCGATGCGGGCTTCCGCATGGAAATTCATGGTGGTGTAGGGATTGTCAAAATCGCCCTCGATGCCGAGGCGCTTGAACTCTTCCGATTGAACCTTGATCCAGTTGGCCGCAAAATCACGGCATTCCTTGCGGAATTCGTTGATCGGAACTTCGTTCTTGTCCTTACCCTTTTCGCGGTATTTTTCCTCGATCTTCCACTCAATCGGAAGGCCGTGGCAATCCCAGCCGGGAACATAGTTTGAGTCAAAACCGCGCATCTGGAACGAGCGGGTGATCACGTCTTTCAGGATCTTGTTCAGCGCATGGCCGATGTGGATATTGCCGTTGGCGTAAGGAGGGCCGTCGTGCAGCACGAATTTTTCGCGGCCAGCGGCAGAGGCACGCAGCTTTTTGTAAAGCCCCATCTTTTGCCAGCGGGCCACCAGTTCCGGCTCTTTTTGCGGCAGGCCCGCGCGCATGGGAAACTCCGTCTGCGGCAAGGCCAGCGTGGCGGAATAGTCTTTTTTATCAGCGGTGTCAGTCATGATTGTGCCATAGATGAAGGCGGCAGAGTTGCGCCTGAATTGGATGAAGTCGGTGACGGGGCGCATAAAAATACGCCAAAAACCCGGACCCTCCTGCCGCTCCTAGAGCGCATGGAAGGCCGGGCTAATAATTCGCAGAGAGTGGGTCAGCTGGACTTTTCTCATCATGGCGATTGTTTAAGCGGTTTCCCCTTGAAAGAAAAGAGGCAAAACAACAAGGCGGCAGCACCGCCTTGTTGAATTTCACAGATCAACCTCACGCACGGGCTGTTGTTTTGGCTGGCACCAGCATATTCACCACCACCGCCACGACAATATTGGCAACAAGCGCCAGAATGCCCGTATAGATCGTGAAGGGCGCACCACCGAGGCTGAGCGTGTGCAGCGGCTTCAAGCCATTCAGCCACACCAGCCATGTGCCACCCGCAAAGCCGACCAGCCAGCCCGCCAACAGGCCCGGTGCCCGGAACCAATTGGAAAACAGGCCAAAAATCAGCGCAGGCAGGGTTTGCAGAATCCATATGCCACCCAAAAGCTGAAGATCAAGCGCAAACTGCGTGGGCAGAAACACGATGACCAGCAGCGCCCCGACCTTGACCACCAGCGAAGTCACTTTGGCCACTTGCGCTTCACCCGCATGCGAAACATCCGGGTTGATATAGGCTTTCCAGAAATTGCGGGTAAACAGGTTGGCAGCGCCAATGCTCATCACCGCCGCAGGCACCAGCGCCCCGATGGCAATGGCCGCAAAGGCAAAGCCCGCAAACCAGTCCGGGAACAAGGTCTGAAACAGCATGGGCACAACGTCATTCGGCGTTGCGGGTTTAATGCCTGCGGCATGGCCCATATACCCAAGCAGAGCCAGAAGGCCGAGCAGCAGCGTATAGGCTGGCAGCAGCACGGCATTCTTGCGGATGGTATTGCCGCCGTTGGAAGCAAAAATACCCGTCAGCGTGTGCGGATACATAAAGGCCGCCAGCGCCGAACCAAGGGCCAGCGTGGCATAGGCCACATATTGATTGCCACCCAGCAGCAGCCCGCCAGACCCCTTGGCCTGAAACGCCGCGTCCGCACTGGCAAACACATTGGCATAACCGCCAAGCTTCATGGGGATAGCCGCCACCGCCACAAGCACCACGATATAAATCATGATGTCCTTGACGAAGGCAATCAAGGCTGGTGCGCGCAGGCCCGCCGAATAGGTATAGAGTGCAAGAATGATGAAGGAGACCATCAGCGGCACTTCGCCATGCAGGCCGAGCGCTTTCAGCACGGCTGCCATGCCCACCAATTGCAGGGCAATATAGGGCATGGTGGCAATCACGCCGGTCAGCGCCACCACCAACTCGAGCGCGCGGGAGCCATATTGGCCATGCACCACATCGCCTGCCGTCACATAGCCATGTTCCTTGGCGCGACGCCACAGCACCGGCATGACCAGAAACACAAACGGATAGACAATAATGGTATAGGGCAGCGCGAAGAAACCATAGGCCCCCACGGCATACACCAAAGCCGGCACGGCAATCACGGTATAGGCGGTGTAAAAATCGCCGCCCACCAGAAACCAGGTGATCCATGTGCCGAATTTACGGCCACCAAGACCCCATTCATCAATATGGGCCAAGGTTTCGGGCTTGCGCCAGCGCGAGGCCACAAAGCCCATCACGGTCACAAGAGCAAAGAAAAAGGCAAAAACCGAAAAGGCTGTGACATTCAGATCAGTCGTCATGACGCATGCTCCTGTAGGCAATGAAAATCAGGAGCGAGGTCAGCGGCACCCAAAGCAATTGATACCAATAGAAAAAAGGAAAGCCGAACAGCGACGGCTCACGAATATTATAAAATGGAACCCATAACAGGCCCAGATACGGAATCACCAGCAGCCAGCAGGCTGCTGTCCAAATGCGTTTTTGCATGAACCCTCTCCCGAAAAACAGCATGGCGCAAGAAATGCGCCACCCCAATCATTTCCGATTCATAACAAAGCTGCAAGCGGGGGAAAGAAAGAATTAACCTTTTCAGGCGGCTGGCGCATTCCATACGTCACTGGTAAAGCGTCCCAGTTCGATGATCATGGATGACGGTGCGCGGCAAATTTCATTCATGTGATGATTGCATTCCACAGCGGCAAAATGAAGGGCGGCATCTTCGGTGGCAAACAGACCACCAACCTGACCAAACCGGTCATGCACAACCCACCAACCATGATGATCGCGCCCGACGGTGAAACGGGGTGTGGACTTTTTAAAACGCGATTGCTTTTCAAGAACATTGTTCATGACACGACACTCCTATTGACGACAGTTTATTGACGATTGTTGTTTAACTGGCTTTTGCCCATGGCCGCATGTGCCGATCTCCCAGCAGCGTAAGCGCCGCTTTCAACACAGCACAGGCAGGTTCATCGAGTGGAACGAGTGGCAGGCGCACATCCGGGGCTGTGCCCAACAGGATGGACAGGGCCTGCTTGGCAGCCACAACGGGATGCTCCATCTCAAGTGCTGAGAAAAGAGGAGCAAGCCTATCCTGAAAGGTGCGGGCCGCGGGAAAATGGCCAACCCGAAAAGCATGGTGCATGGAAACCATCTGCCGCGGTGCTACATTGGCGGCCAGCGAAAAGCTGCCTTGGCCACCGGCAAGCTGAAATGACAGAGACGTGCGATCATGCCCGGAATAGTGCCGCAGGCGTGCGTGACAGGAGGCTGGAATTTGCGAAAGGCGCGTCACATCGCCCGTGCAATCCACCAGACCAATCACCGAGGAGAGTGAGGCCAGCCGCTCCAGCAGCGGCATTTGCAGATCAACGGCGCATCGCGCCGGCGCATTAACCACCACAAGCGGCAGGTCTACCGCCTCGGCAACGGCCTGAAAATGACGATAAATCCCGCCCTGCGCGGGCTTGTTATAATAGGGCGTCACCACATAAGCGGCTGTGGCACCCAGCGCTTTTGCTTCAAGCGTGAAGTCAACGGTAGTTTGGGTGCAATTGGTTCCCGTGCCAACCAGAACCGGCACCGTGCCATTGGCAACATCCACGACCCGGCGGATCACCTGCATCCGTTCTGCCCGTGTGAGGTTGGCCGTCTCGCCATTTTCGCCACAGACAACAAGACCGGAAACACCCGATTGAATTTGCCATTCAACAAGGGCACCCAGCCCGACAAGATCAACATCACCATTGCGGAAAGGCGTTACCAAATCAACGTAAGTGCCATCAGGCAACGGACGCGGCAGAAACATCACACACTCCCGATCTCAATGAACGCGGCGGAATGATGCAATAGACATCCTGTGGGACTCCAAGCCCAACAAGCGCCATTGTGCATCCATCACCATTCATCCCAGCACGACACTCAGCACAATGCTGACGATGCCCAGCACAACAGCTCCAGCCACAAGCCGATCAACAGCTTTGCTCAGACGATGAAAGGATTGATCAACATGCTGGGAGTGAAGGCTATCAGCCGGAACCATGCTGAACAGATGAGGGTCACTGAATATCATTGTTGCGCACTCTGTTGAGAACGCCCCCAATCTAGGCCCACCCACATAAGTTCTCGATTGAGAATGTGTGTCTTGCCCATAAAGAAAATATAAAAAGGGCGGTCCGAAGACCGCCCTCTCTAAAAATGAACCATAGGGGTTCAGTAATAAGGCGGATGCCTTATTACATCATACCACCCATGCCACCCATGCCGCCCATGTCAGGCATGCCGCCAGCAGCTTCCTTCTTCGGAAGTTCGGCAATCATGGCTTCTGTGGTGATCAGCAGGGAAGCAACAGATGCTGCGTTCTGCAGGGCTGTGCGAACAACCTTAACCGGGTCAACGATACCCATGGAGATCATGTCGCCGTATTCGCCGGTCTGAGCGTTGTAGCCGAAGTTGTCTTCGTTCTTGTCCAGAACCTTGCCAACAACGATCGATGCTTCATCACCAGCGTTGGTTGCGATCTGACGAACCAGAGCCTGAAGAGCACGACGAACGATGTTGATACCAGCTTCCTGGTCGTCGTTGCCACCCTTGACAGTGATCTTGGTGGAGGAGCGCAGCAGAGCGGTACCGCCGCCAGGAACGATGCCTTCCTGAACAGCAGCGCGAGTTGCGTTCAGAGCGTCGTCGATGCGATCCTTGCGCTCCTTCACTTCAACTTCCGTTGCACCGCCAACGCGGATAACGGCAACACCGCCAGCGAGCTTTGCAAGACGCTCCTGCAGCTTTTCGCGGTCGTAGTC
>CAJYRE010000396.1 GCA_913776675.1 Rhizobiaceae bacterium | reverse complement strand
TTGTTAATGGTCATCCCGCAGCCTGCGCATTCCCCAAGGTTTTTTGAAAGAAATCGATTTGATGATAAACAAATGCTTTTCAAATGTCTCTTGCTTTCCAAATGGCTCTGCGCGCTGCAGCCTCCGCTGGTGCGGGCTGGTTATAAGCGGTTAATTTCGCTTCTCCGATACTTTCCCATTGCGCCGGCGCGCGCGCTTTTGCATGGTCGCATCAGCGTATTATGTCACGGGTTCTGTCATGTCTGTCGATACAATTGTTCTTGGGGCCGGAATTATCGGCGTTTCCACGGCTGTGCATCTGGCCCGTCGGGGCAAGGCGGTGGTGTTGGTGGACCGGCGTGGGGCAGGGGAGGAAACCTCCTTTGGCAATGCGGGTCTTATTCAGCGCGAGGGCGTGGTGCCCTACGGATTTCCGCAGGAACTGGGTCTGCTTTTGCGCTATGGTTTCAACAATCGGATTGATGCGCATTATCATCTGAATGCCCTGCCCAAGCTTCTGCCGTTTTTGTCGGCCTATTGGTGGCATTCCAACAAAAGCCGCCATGCGGTGATTGCCCGCGCCTATGCGCCGCTGATTGAAAACTCCATTACCGAGCATAACACGCTGATTGAAGCCGCAGGTGCGCAAAGTCTGATCAGCAAACACGGCTGGATGGAGGCGTTTCGCACCGAAGCCGTGCGCGATAAGGAATATGCCGAGGCCGAACGACTGGCGCGGGAATATGGTATCCACTATCAGAAGCTCTCTGCCGCTGAATTGTCGCAGGCCGAGCCGCATCTGCAAGGGCAGTTTTCTGGGGCGCTGAAATGGGAAGACCCGTGGTGCGTGCTGGACCCGCATGCGTTGACCAAAGCCTATCTTGCCTATTTTGAAAGCCTTGGCGGGCGTTTTGTGCGTGGCGATGCCAAAAGCCTGAAACAGGTGGGCCATGGCTGGCAGGTGAAAACCGATGACGGCGTGATTGACGGGGCCACGGCCGTGGTTGCGCTCGGCCCATGGTCGGATGAGGTCACCGCGCAATTGGGCTATCGTTTCCTGCTGGGTGTCAAGCGTGGCTATCACATGCACTATGCTGCGCAGGGAAATGCCGTGTTGAACAACTGGACCATGGATAAGGAGCGCGGTTATTTTCTGGCTCCCATGACCAAGGGGATTCGCCTGACCACCGGGGCGGAATTCGGCCTGCGCGACGCACCGAAAACTCCGGTGCAGTTGCAACGGGCCGAGGCTGTGGCCCGCACCATCTTTCCGCTGGGTAAGAGGTTGGATGATGAGCCGTGGATGGGTGCGCGCCCCTGCACACCGGATATGATGCCGGTCATCGGGCAGGCTCCCCGCCATAAGGGTCTTTGGTTGGCCTTTGGCCATGCCCATCATGGACTGACACTTGGGCCCGTGACCGGACGTCTGCTGGCCGAAGCCATGAGCGGCGAAAAAACCTTTCTGGATATAAGCCCTTACCGGCCGGAGCGTTTCCGGGCCTGATGTCGCGTTTGTCAATCGCACAAACGTGATCGCAGCCGCATGGAAGCGTCATGGGGCTGCAACAGAGTGGGCAATAGAGTGGGCTTGGAAAACATAAATCCTGTTTTCCTGATGGATGCGTCCCCGGTGGGCGTATCTGGAGAGTCCAATTTCTGAGAGGCTTCATGTTTCCCCATTCGGTTTCGCGCATTGCTCTGGGCTTGTTGGCCCTGTTTGCCACCACCTCGCTTGCCCATGCTGATCCCGATGCTCTGTGGAAGATCGTGCATGGCAAATGTGTCGTTGCAACGGCTCCCTGTGTCAGCGTCAACACGGCAGAGCATTATGCACTTTTGAAAGATCAGCGTGGCGTGGCGCAGCATCTGCTGATTCCAACCGATAAAATCGCCGGCATTGAAAGCCCGGCGTTGCTGGAGGCCAATACGCCGAATTTTTTCGCCGATGCCTGGGCCGAGCATTCGCAGGTTGATGCCAAATTGCCGCATCCTTTGCCGCGCAATGCCATCAGCCTTGCGGTAAATGCGCAAAATGCCCGGTCGCAAAATCAGTTGCACATCCACATTGATTGCCTGAGTGTGGAGAGCCGCGATGCTTTGGCCAAAGTGGCTGATCAGGTTGGCACCACCTGGGCACCCTTGCCTGTGGAGATTGCCGGGCATCACTTTAAGGCGGAGCGCGTGGACGGGGCAGAGCTGGGGCGTTACAATCCTTTTCTGGCGCTGGCCAAAACGCTGAAAGACCCCGCAACGGAGATGGGCAAGCAGAATCTGGTGGTGGTGGGTGCCACGTTCACGACAGGGCCCGGTTTCATCATTCTCACCGATGAAGCCCCGGCGGTTGTCGGCGGCTATGGCGGCGGTGAAGATGTGCAGGATCATGCCTGCAACGTCGATCCGGCCTGATTTTGACGGGTGACCGATAACGGTGAAAGCTGTTTTCCGCGTCAGAAGGTGTCTTCTGTCTGCTCGGTGCTGCGTTTGGGCTTGGTGAGGGGTTCCGGCTGAACGGGCCTGTTGTAAAGCATGTGTGTACCGGCCCCCAGGCCATCCACGGCCTGAAGCTGCAAGCGCTCTTCATCGCGGCGGCGAATATCGGCTTCGATCGCCTCGGCGGTTTCTTCGGCCACGCCCAGAGCCTCAATGGCGCTGCGGCCAAACTTCAGACCGGATTCCAGCGTTTCGCGCAGTTCATATTCCACATTGCGAGCCCGCAAGGAAAGGCTGTGGACCCGATCATAAGAGCGGACAAACAACCGACACTGCGGAAATTCAGAGCTGATCAGATCGACTATCTTGTCTGTCACTTCGCGTTTCTGGGTGCAGACGGCAACGATTTTGGCTTTTTCGATGCCTGCGGCCCGCAGCATATCCAGCCTTGTGCCATCGCCGAAATAGATGCGGAAGCCAAACATTGAGGCCTGCCGGATACGATCTGCCGAATCGTCGATAATGGTCACATCCCGCCCACTGGCCAGCAGGATTTGCGCGGCAATCTGGCCAAAACGCGAAAAGCCGATCATCAGCACATCCGAGCCCGCACCATCAAAATCCTCGTGGATTTCTTCGCGGGTTTCGCCCTTGAGCAAGCGGTTGGATAGCGCCGCCACCACGG
>CAJYRE010000395.1 GCA_913776675.1 Rhizobiaceae bacterium | reverse complement strand
TTCAAACGGATAGACACCCCAGATCAGGCCTTGCCGGATATATCCGGCAAGGCCTTGGTTTTGAACGCCAACGCGGCACCAATGGGTGTCGCATTCCTTGATGTTGAGACGAACACCTGGTTGCAGTTCGGCGACGGTCCGGTAGCTGGGGGCAGGGCCACTGCGCAGCGGCACCATGGGGCCTTTGGCATCCCGCCAAGGGGTGACAAGTCCGGTGCGATTGCCGCTGAGCAGCACTGCGGACATCCAGCCCGTGGTGCCATCGCTATCGCGCACCTGCCGCCAGCTTCCATATTCCTCAATGATTTCCATCGGCAGGCCCTGTGCTTCATAGACCCAGCGGATCGGGTAATCGGCAGACGGCCCCACGCGCATGCGCGCCTTGACGGATTTCAGCGACACATAGCGCGGCAAGGGAAAACCCGTGACACGGCCAACAGGCTGGCGTGGCTGCGCCGCCAGCGTGACCGCTCCTGCCACGCTGCTGTTTTTGGCATTGCTGGCGTTGCTCCAGCTTGGGGCAAAGACAAAAGCTGCACACAACAGCGTGGCGGACAGCTTTTGCACAGACCAGAACAATGCCGTGGTACCACCAAAGCCGGTCAATGGCAGGCCTGCGCCTGTTTGAGAGCAGCGGAAACGCCTTTGAGCGAATAGGTATAAGTGGTTTTGGTGCCGCGTTTGGAGGTGGCGTGAACAGTCAGGTTTTTGCCCTGCCGCATGGCGGCGATGACTTGCGCATCCTGCGATTCAATCTTGGTCCAGCCAATGTTGTTCTTGGGTGTCATTTGAAAATCATGCTGATCGACACTGACATCAATGGTGCTTCCCGGTTTCAGCGTATAGCCCATGACGGTCTGCGGATAATAATTGGCACCGCCTGTTTTTTTGGGCGCAATCAGAAAGAAATTCTTGCCGTGATCAATGCCGACCGGATCCTCATGGGTGGGCACGGACAGAATATAACAAACGGATTTTCCGCCATCCTTATAGGTAAACACACCCCAATGATCGAATTGCTTCATCATTTTGGGGGCTGCGGACGCAATGGAAGCAGAAAGGCCAATGATGGCAAGCATCAATGCAACCGTTTGGAGGGACATCATAGCGGGCATACTCCTTTGTACTGAAAATGAACCGGGCGAACCTTGTTTTGAGACTCTGTTTGCTTGCGCATGGCGCAGACAGATTGTTGAAGATGGTGTTTGAGTTTGTCTTTTCAGAAAACCGGGGTGATTTTCCGGGCAAACTCTAGCACCTATCAAGATGTTTGCAGGTTACCGAAACGTTAACTTTGCTTCACAATGGCTTGAACCGATCTGGAGCAAAGATGCAGAAAGGGCTGGGTCATCTGTTTATTCTCTCTGGCTGTCGCAATTATGCTGCAATGCGGGATACACTTGATATTGCGCGGTTTTCAAAGGCTGCGGAATAGTTTAAACCTGTTGTTGAGAATTGGGCGGAGAGACGACGGCTATGGGGAAGTGGGTCTACACCTTTGGTGCCGGAAAGGCCGAGGGCGGAGCCTTTGATGTGGATAAGCTGGGCGGCAAGGGGGCCAATCTGGCGGAAATGGCCGGGCTTGGCCTGCCGGTGCCGCCGGGGCTGACCATTATTGCTGATGCCTGCACCCATTTTTACACCCATCAGCGCACTCTGCCCGATGAGCTGAAAACGCAAGTGTTGCGTGGCATCACCGGCATCGAGGCCACAACCGGCCGCATTTTTGGCGATGCTGGCAATCCGTTGTTGCTTTCGGTGCGCTCCGGTGCGCGCTTTTCCATGCCGGGCATGATGGATACGGTGCTGAATCTGGGCCTGAATGATGAGACTGTTCAAGGCCTTGCCCAGAATGCCGGTGATGAGCGCTTTGCCTGGGATAGCTATCGCCGCTTTATCCAGATGTATGGCGATGTGGTGCTTGGGCTGGATCACGAGATTTTCGAGGAAATTCTCGATGATGAAAAAGCCCGGTTCGGCCATGAATTCGATACCGATCTGAGCGCTGCTGAGTGGCAGCATGTGACCGGCATCTACAAGCAGATGATTGAGGATGAGCTGGGCGAGCCATTCCCGCAGGACCCGCAGGTGCAGCTCTGGGGCGCGGTGGGTGCCGTCTTTTCCAGTTGGATGAATGCGCGTGCCGTCACCTATCGGCAATTGCACAATATTCCGGGCCATTGGGGCACGGCGGTCAATATTCAGGCCATGGTATTTGGCAATCTTGGCTCGACATCGGCCACTGGCGTTGCCTTTACCCGCAACCCGTCTACGGGGGAAAAGGAACTGTATGGCGAGTTTCTCGTCAATGCCCAGGGCGAGGATGTGGTGGCGGGCATTCGCACCCCGCAATCGCTGACCGAGGCGGCCCGGCTGGAATCCGGCCTCGACAAGCCCGCGATGGAAAAGCTGATGCCGGAGGCATTTGAGCAGTTCAAGGCCATCTGCACCCAGCTTGAAACCCATTATCGGGACATGCAGGATGTGGAGTTTACCATTGAGCGCGGCAAGCTGTGGATGTTGCAGACCCGCTCTGGCAAGCGCACCACCAAGGCAGCCATGAAAATTGCCGTGGATATGGTGGCAGAAGGGCTGATCAGCGAGGAAGACGCCGTTTCGCGCATTGAGCCTGCATCGCTGGATCAATTGTTGCACCCCACCATTGATCCGCGCATCACCCGTGAAGTGATTGGCTCTGGCCTGCCCGCATCGCCGGGGGCGGCCACCGGCGAAATTGTCTTTACCGCTGATGATGCCGTGATGGCCAAGGAAGAAGGCCGCAAGGTTATTCTGGTGCGCATGGAAACCAGTCCGGAAGACATTCACGGTATGCATGCTGCCGAAGGCGTGCTGACCACCCGTGGCGGCATGACCAGCCACGCCGC
>CAJYRE010000394.1 GCA_913776675.1 Rhizobiaceae bacterium | reverse complement strand
CCCATTACACCAGCGGCATTGAGTACAAGCAGGAATTTGCCGTGGGCCAGCATGTCGGCCCGTGGACCCTCGGCATGGGCGGTTATGCCTATCAGCAGATCAGCGACGACAGCGGGGCAGGGGTTGTGAATGGCAACCGCTCGCGGGTGTTTGGTCTTGGTCCTGCCGTCAGCTTCGTCAAGCCGGGCCTGCCGGTGGTGTCGCTGCATGGCTACAAGGAGTTCGGGGCCGAGAACCATTCCGAGGGTTACAATATCGCGTTGCGCGTGGGCATGAGCTTTTAAAAGTCTGTCCCATAATTGGTGCTGGCGGGCTGCAAATGGCAATTTCTCCGCTGCTGGTGCTCACGTACTTGAGTACGCTCCGCTCCAGTTCTCGAAATCACCATTTTCGCCACGCCAGCACCAATTCTTGAACAGACTTTGACATTCAAAATGTGTGTCTTCGGCGTGACGAAGACCGCATAACAGACAGGGAGTGAAACATGTTGAAGCATACGACATCAGACTGGATGGATGGTCTGGCAACGGCTGAGGCCGTGCAAAAGGGCAAGGTCTCGATTGTGGAGACAGTGCAGGCGGCAATTGATCGGGCCGAAGCGGTCAATCCAAAGCTCAATGGCCTGTCGGAAAAGCTTTATGAGCGCGCCTTGCAGCAGGCAGCGAAGGCCAAGCCGGGCGAGGGGGTGTTTTCCGGCGTGCCCATGCTGATCAAGGATCTGTTCCTGCCGGTGCAGGGTGCCAGAATGAGCAATGGCTCGCTCTTGGGGGCCCACACCATTGCCCCCTTTGATGCAGAGGTGACAACACGGCTGAACAAGGCCGGAACCATCACCTTTGGCACCACCACCGCGCCGGAATTTGGCACCTCCTACACCACCGAATCCCGCCTGTTTGGCGCAACCCGCAACCCATGGAACATCGAGCATGTGGCTGGCGGCTCCAGCGGCGGGGCAGCCGTGATGGTGGCGGCACGGGTGCTGCCCTTTGCATTGGGCAATGATGGCGGCGGCTCTTTGCGCGTGCCTGCTTCGGCCTGCGGCATCTTTGGCTTCAAGCCCAGCCGTGGGCTGGTTCCCATGGGGCCTGCGGTGGGCGAGGGCTGGGCGGGCATGAGTACCAGCCATGTCATGTCCATCTCGGTGCGCGATAATGCGGCAGCCCTCGATGTGCTGGGAGGGGCGGATCTGGGCGCGCCTTACGCCGCACCGCAGCAGCAACAGAGCTTTCTGTCGTCCACCACAGGCCCAGGCCCCAAGGGGTTGCGGGTGGGCGTTATCCGCCACATGGCCCCGTGGACAACCCATGCCGATTGCCTTGAAGCGGTGGATGAGACCGTTGCGCTGCTGCAAAGCCTTGGCCATCATGTGGAGGAAACCACCCTGCCGGTCGATGCCATGGAGTTTCTCGATCAGGTCTTCACCATTATCGGCTCGCAGACCACAAGCCTGCTGCGCTTTATGGGCCACATGGCGGGCCAGCCGATGGATCATTCCCTGCTGGAAGCGCGCCATCGGGTGATCCTGCGGGAAAAGGGCAATATGAGCGGGGCCGATTATGCCGATGCCGTCAATTATATCCACGCCTTCGGGCGGCGAATGGCAGAGCTGATGACCCGCTATGATGTGCTGCTCAACCCGACGCTGGCCCAGCCGCTGCCGAAAATTGGCACGCTGATGATTGATGACAGCCACACGCTGGCCGATCTTTTGCACCTGTTCCACGGTTTCTCGCCGTTTACCGCGTTTTTCAACGCCAGCGGCCAACCGGCCATGTCGGTTCCGCTGCATTGGTCGGCCAATGGCTTGCCGGTCGGATCGCATTTTGCCGCTGCTTTCGGGCAGGATGCTCTGCTGTTTGCGCTGGCCGCCCAACTGGAAGAAGCCCGGCCCTGGGCCGATCGTCTGCCGCCCGTCTCGGCCATTTGACGAAAGACAGGATCATAAGAAAAAACTATCGTTTTTATCAGAATATACAATTGGAATTTATCGTCCCGGCTTGTTAGCACTGCAGCACGACAGTGATTTTGACATCATCTGGCTCTATATTCCTGTGCTTGCCGCCGGGCTTTGTTGCCGGCGGCAAGGGCGATAAAAATCTATTTTGGAGGACGACATGGGTGCTCATGACACGAAATCGACCGGCAAATGTCCGGTTATGCATGGCGGCAACACCACCACGGCGGCATCGAATGTGGACTGGTGGCCAAACGCCCTCAACCTCGATATTCTGCACCAGCATGACACCAAGACCAATCCGCTGGGTCAGGATTTCAACTACCGCGAAGCGCTGAAAAGCCTCGATATTGACGCCCTGAAGGCCGATGTGCATGCGCTGATGACCGACAGTCAGGAATGGTGGCCAGCCGATTGGGGCCATTACGGCGGGTTGATGATCCGCATGGCCTGGCACTCGGCGGGTACCTATCGTATTGCCGATGGCCGTGGCGGCGCAGGCTCGGGCAGCCAGCGGTTTGCTCCGCTCAATTCCTGGCCGGATAACGTCAGCCTGGATAAGGCCCGCCGCCTTTTGTGGCCGATCAAGAAAAAATACGGCAACAAGATTTCCTGGGCCGATCTGATGATTCTGGCCGGCACCATTGCCTATGAATCCATGGGTCTGAAAACCTTTGGTTTCTCCTTTGGCCGTGAAGATGTCTGGCACCCGGAAAAGGACATTTACTGGGGTGCGGAAAAGGAATGGCTGGCCCCCAGCGATGCCCGCTACGGTGATGTGAATACGCCATCCACCATGGAAAACCCGCTGGCCGCTGTGCAGATGGGCCTGATCTACGTGAACCCGGAAGGGGTGAACGGCAAGCCAGACCCGCTGAAAACCGCCGCACAGGTGCGTGAGACCTTTGCCCGCATGGCGATGGACGACGAAGAAACCGTGGCGCTGACCGCAGGCGGCCACACCGTTGGCAAGGCGCACGGCAATGGCGATGCCAGCAAGCTGGGCCCAGAGCCGGAAGCCGCTGATGTGGAATTGCAGGGTCTTGGCTGGGCC
>CAJYRE010000393.1 GCA_913776675.1 Rhizobiaceae bacterium | reverse complement strand
CTGGGCGTGATGCAACAAGCGAGCAGATCGCCGCCGATTTGAACAGGGCCGGATATCTGGCGGAGGCGACGGGTGATATTCGTCGGTGGAAGGCCGCCAAAATTCTCCACAATGTCCTCAACGTGTTGGAATTGTTCGAAGGGGCTTCGGATCTTCGCGCCACAATCAGCGCAGCGATTGTTGAAGAGGCCAGGCAGGCGATTGAAGCTGCCGGTTACAGCGTTGCATCACCATCAGAGCGCAAGATTGATATTTCCAACTGGCGTATCGCGCCCAACAGCGGCATTTCTCCCGGCCAGCAATCGACCTGGCAAAGTTTTACGCGCGGCGCATCCAGCGAGGTTGATTTTCTTAATGGCGAGATTGTTCTTCTCGGTCGTCTTCATGGCGTCGCTACGCCTTATAATGAGGCAGTTCAAACGCTTGCCGGTGAACTGGCGCAGACAGGTGTATTGACAGAGCTGCTCTCTCTGGAGGCAATTGTTTCGCTTCTGAACAGAACAAAGCAAACCCGCCCCATCTGAACTTGGAAACTGCGTACGATGCGCCATCCTATTGCTATGATCCCACAGCTTGAAGCAACCCCATGAAAGAAACCATCGCAGACCATATTCTCACCTCCGCCGGCGCTCTTTTTTATCGAGAAGGCATCCGGGCTGTCGGCATTGACCGTATCATAGAGGAAGCCAACGTGGCGAAAGCCACGCTGTATCGACATTTTCCCTCAAAAGAACATCTCGTTGCGGCCTATCTTGAGGCGCGCCATGAGCGCGTGATGCAATCTCTGCAGGAGGTTCTGGATACGGAACCGTCTCCGAGGGACCAGATCCTGTCGATTTTTGAACGGCTCTATGAAAAGGCCGATAGCCCGGATTTTCGCGGCTGTGCCTTTGCTCTGGCCGTTGCCGAGCATGGGGATTCTGAAAAAGTCTCAACCGTTGCCCGCACCCATAAGGCGATGGTGAGAGATATTTTTGCCGCCGTTCTGGCAAAAGCCGGCTGCACCTCCGAGCTTGCTGCTGCGCATCTCTCGCTTCTCTATGAGGGAGCCTTGGCGACGGTTGCCGTCGGGCGGGAGCCCTCAGCCGTTCTCTCTGCGCGTGACTGTGCTCTGTCCGTTTTCGATGCGGCGGCAATCCCCCATCACCTCAACCGAAAGCAAGCATAATGACCAAGACGATTGATTACTTCTTCAGCATCGGTTCCCCTTGGGCCTTCCTCGGGCTCGAGCCGTTTGCCGCACTGGCAGAGCAGTATAATGCCGCGATCCGGCCTTATGTCATTCCGCTGATTGAGGAAAACGGTGGCATCTATTCCCGCAACCGGCCGGAGGTTCGCCGCGCCTATTGGATCAAGGACCTCAAACGCTGGGCCAGCCTGCGCGGCAAAGTGCTGAACTTTGATAATCGCGCAACCCTGTCCGATCCAACACCAGCCGGTGCCTTGGTCACAGCGGCGATTGAGAGTGGTGAAGACTGGCTTAAACTGACCTTGGCCCTTCAAGACGCATTTTGGGTGCGCGGCGAAGACATCGGCAAGGCGGATGTCCGTATTGCGATTGCGAGCCGTGCCGGTTTTGATGGCGCTGCATTGGAGGCGCGTGCTCAAAGCGAAGCAATCTCAGCACTTGGCAAAGCCAGCTATGAGACGGCCAAGGCCGCAGGTGTATTTGGCGTGCCAACCTATCGCTATGAGGATGAGCTCTACTGGGGGCAGGACAGCCTTCCTTTTGTTGAGCGTCATCTCAAGGGTGAAAAACTCGCCGCTTGAATCAACAGCCCAAGGTATGGTCTTTGCGTGGCGATGATGACTTTCTTTCAATCTCAAAGTTCTCACTGGGGCGCGTTTTCCGGGCGCATGGCGAATGGGCGGTTAGAGATCACGCCGCACGGAAACGATCCGCATCCATCCGGTGCGGATCAAGCGTCCCGCTGTGAGACGCGGATGGTGTTTGCCGGGTATAACAGTGAGGCCGTCATTCAACGTCTGGCTTCTCTGCACACCTCAAGGCCGGTTGGTGACAGCGCTGAAACAGCAATCCAAACACCAGCGCAAATTGCGATAAAATAATCCCCTAAATCCATAGAAAAAGAATAACCAGTCTTTCTCTCTTCCGCCTGCCTGCTAGGTTAGGGGCAAGATAAACACCTCACAGCAAGGGACTGCGCCATGACCCGACTATGTAAACTTGGGAGCGCCTCAAACACTGGCGGGTTCTTGTAAAGCCTAGCCGGTTGTAGCGTCCGCACCTCTTCGACATCACAATGATTTCTACAACTCGCCAGCACAGCGCGGCGAGAGTGTCTTGTCGTGCGTGTTGCCCAGTCGCCGAACACGCCAGAACATCACATGAATTTCGATTTTACCCAGGATTGCATCATGGTCAGACTTCTCCCGACGCGTTCTTTCTCTCGCCGCAAGCTGCTTTTTACAGCATCGATTGCAACCTCCGCGGCCCTCTTTCTGTCCGCCACGGCTCCGCTAACGGTTCGGGCTGCGGATGGCCCACATGATGGCGGCAGCATCACATTCCTGATTGATTCCCTTGGTGATACCTGGATTCCCAACAACAGCGCCATATCAAGCTTTCAGGGGCACATCTGGGGCCATGTTGCCGACAAGCTGATTTATGTGGACGCCGAGGGCAAAGTCAGCCCATGGATAGCTGAAAAATGGGAACAGAATGATACCGCGACAGAGTTCACCCTGCATCTGAAGAGTGGCGTGACATTTTCCGACGGCGAACCATTGGATGCAAAGGCCGTGGTTGCCAATCTGAACATATGGTACGCGGGCCAAAAGAACGAGGGCATCAACCCCATTGGTCTTTTTCCAAAAACCTATGATCGCGCAGAGGTGATCGATGCGACCACGGTGAAGGTGTTTTTCAAAAAGCCGACCCTCGGTTTTATCCCAACACTCGGCTATCACGGCTCCATCCTGATCTCTCCCAAGACGCTCGCGCAGCCTGCCACCGTGCAGGCCGACCTCAGCAAGACTGCGGGCAGTGGTCCCTATATCGTTAAATCCTGGAAAGAGGGCGATCACGTCACGCTGGTGAAGCGCAAGGATTATAACTGGGGACCAGCGGCTGTTGGCCATACGGGCCCGGCCTATCTCGACAGCATCACCTACAAGCTGGTGGCAGAGCCGTCGCTGCGCGTCTCATCCGTTCAATCCGGTCAGGCTGATGTTGCCTACAATGCCTCTCCCCAGGAGCTGAAATCCCTGAAGGAAGAAGGGTTTACGGTGGCGACCCCGCGCTATCTCGGTTTCGTCAATGGTTGGGCCATCAACACCAAATTGCCACCCTATGACGATGTGAAGGTGCGTCAGGCGCTGCAATCCGGCATCAATCGCACGGAAATCATCGATACCGTCTATACGTCTGACTGGAAGCTTCCGACCTCTTTCATTCAGAGCAATGTACCGGGTGCGACAGACCATAGCGACCTTTTGGCCTATAGCCCGGACAAGTCAGAAAAACTCCTCGATGAAGCGGGATGGGTTAAAGGCGCAAATGGCGTGCGCGTCAAAGACGGCAAGCCGCTGGAACTGACCATCTATTCCAACCCCTATCTTGCCACGTCCAAATCCGTTGATGAACTGATTGCACAGCAGCTCAGCAAGCTCGGCTGGAAGGTCAATATCCGCGCTTATGACGTTGTTACCTTTGGTGAAAAGGTCAAGTTCGGCGGACCGGCAGTGGCTGCTTACGAGGTCACCCGCAGTTTCATCGATGCTGGCACGGTGGCCAGCATTCTGACAAACGCCAACAATGGCGAGAACTGGTTTGCGCTGGACGAGCGGGACGCAACGCTCAACGAATTGCGTGACAAGATTGCGGGCGCTGGCTCCGTGGAAGAGCGCAAGCCTCTGCTCGATCATTTGCAAAAATACCTGCTGGAACAGGGCTACTTCATTCCGCGCACGCAGATTGTCCAGCGCATCTATGTGCAATCCCCGAAACTGAAGGGCGAAGTCTATAACGGCGTGGCCTATGCCAGCTACTACACGGCTTACCTTACCAAATAGGATTCAACTTTCAGGAGGTGACGCCATGCGCAATGCCTATCTAACCTTTGCCCTCAAGCGGCTCGGCCAGGCGAGTATCGTCATTCTTCTGGCCTATGTGTTCACGTTCGTGGTCGTCAGTATTTTGCCGGGCGACCCGATCACCAGCGTGCTGCGCAACCCGCAGAATGGCTTTACTGAACAGGAGATTGCCGACATCATTGCTGCACAAGGATTGGATAAACCGATCATTGTGCAGCTCTGGAATGCGCTTTCGTCCTTTCTGATGGGTGATCTGGGCACGTCCATGCGCTCCAACCGGCCCGTTTCGACGTTGATTGCCGAGGTGTTTCCATCGACGCTGACGCTTGCGGCCTGCGGTATTGCCGTGGCGCTGACCCTTGCCTTTGCGGTTGCCTATGGAACGCAGGTTCTGCCGAAGAAATATGGCCAAGGGCTTCTTCGTGCCTTTCCGTCCCTGTTTCTTTCGACACCAAACTTTGTCATCGGCCTTTTTCTGATCCACCTGTTCGGCTTTCAGCTCAGGCTGTTTCGGGTGATCGAGCCGGACAGTTTCTGGGCAACCTTTTTTGCTGCCATCACCATTGGCATTCCGTTTTCCGCCCATATTGCGGAGGTGCTGATTGCCAATCTCGACCATGAGGCGGAGCAGGATTACGCAGCCGTTGCCCGCAGCCGCGGTATCAATCCCCGACGGCTTTTCACCACGCATCTGTTGAAGCCTGCGTCTCTGCCCGTCATCACCGTCATTGCCCTCACCGTGGGGGAGTTGTTGGGCAATTCGCTGATCACCGAAACCGTCTTCGGGCGCACCGGAATTGGCAGTCTCGTGCAGCGGTCCGTCAGCACGCAGGACCTGCCGGTTCTTCAAGC
>CAJYRE010000392.1 GCA_913776675.1 Rhizobiaceae bacterium | reverse complement strand
ATGGCTGAACACGGCCCAGACACAGGGCCAGGTGTCTGCCATCGACGCGATTACGGTTGCCGCGCGCTTGGTCGCCATCGAGCGGGCGTTGTCGGAAACGCTTGAGCAGTTCACCGCCAAGGATGGCGCGTCGTGCTGATCAAGTTTTTCCGAAACGGGCAGGGCAGCGGATCGGGACCGGTTGACTACCTGGTCGAGCGCGACGTCGTCGCTTACGACCAGAACCGCAACGCGATCCGTGATGAGCGTGGCGAGGTCATGCTGTTCGCCCGTGAGCCGTTGCCGGAGGTGCTGCGCGGCGATGCAGACCGTATGCGCGCGCTGATCGATGCTTGCCCACACCAGTGGACCTATCGCGCCGGTGTCATCGCCTTCACGGCGGAAGACGCGCCGAACCCAACCCAACAACGGCAGGTGATGGACGCCTTCGAGAACCTTGCATTTGCCGGCCTCGAAGCCGACCAGCGCGATATGCTTTGGGTGCGCCACACACATGAGGGCCGCGTCGAGCTGCATTTTGTGACGCCGCGCATTGAGCTTGTCAGCGGGCGCAGCCTCAACATTGGACTTGTCACGGAATTGTGCCGGTCCCCTATCTCACTATGCCACCTTTGCTTCGAAAGCGAGGTGGCTTATGCCGCCCAGATATGAATGGCACCTACGTGGATTGTAGAAGCCGTTGATGTACTGGAAGATGGCGGTCTGTGCCTTTCGTCTGGTTGGCCAGGTCTGACGCCAGAGCACTTCTGCCTTCAGGCTTTTGAAGAAGGTCTCGACCGCAGCATTATCATAGCAATTGCCCTTGCCTGACATTGATGGCCGTACGCCGTGGACCTGCAGCTTTTTCTGGAAATCGTAGGAGCAATATTGGCTGCCGCGATCGGAATGGAAAATGCATCCCTTGGGTGGCTGACGCAGGTTTATGGCCATTTCCAAGGCTCGGATCGCCAGGTCCTTCTTCATCCGGTCGCTGACAGCCCAACCAACCACGCGCCGACTGAACAGATCGATGACGACCGCAAGGTAGAGCCAGCCCTCAGTGGTCCAGATATAGCTGATTGGCCTGCCCATTTCTGGTTAGGCGCAGCAGCCAGAAAATCCCCGTCCAGCAGATTGGCAGCAACGCCAAGGTGGTGCTGGCTATCGGTGGTGACCGTGTGGCGGCGGGTGCGAATGGGCCGTATCCCATTGATCTTCATCAGCCGACCTACACGACGCTCACCCACATCGAGACCCACCTCTTTGAGCTCCATGGTCATCCGAGGCCTGCCATAGGTGCCACGGCTCAAGGTATATTGCTCGCGGATGTGAGCCAGCAGCTTCAGATCTGTGCGAGCACGCTGGCAGGTGGGGCGCGACGCCCAAGCCCGATAGCCGCGCGTGGACACCTGCAAGGCGCGGCATAGTCCTTCGACAGGCCAGCGATCGCGGTGCTGATGAACGAAGGCAAATCTCACGATTTTTGGCTCGCGAAGAACTGCGTAGCTTTTTTAGAATGTCCCTCTCCTCCTTGAGGATACGGTTTTCCAGGCGCAGCCGCTCATTTTCGCAGGCCAGATCGGCCTGCGGCTCCGCCACCAAATCTGCAGGGCGATAGTGAGAAATCCATTTGCCAAGCGTCGATTTGACGACCCCCAAATCCGCAGCAACCCGCTCCCGTCACAACCCGCTGCTCAGTGCGATCCGAACAGCTTCTCGCTTAAAATCTTCACTATGCTTCATCATCTCGCTGATCTCCTGTTGCCAGCTTAAAACGCTCAGCGGACCGGCACAATTCCGTGACAAGTCCAGGGGACACCGCCAGCATTCTTGGCTCCTGTGTCACCACCCGCATATTCGGTCTCGGCCGCGCGGAGTTTGAAACTGCCAATTGGGTCGCGAACGCACTTGGCGACCAGACGGTGCTGACCCGCACGAAGCAAGCGGCCGCCAAATTCGGCGAGAGCAGCAAGACGTCTACCGCCGAGCAGCGCCAGAAGTTGATGACTACCGATCAGATCTTGGAAATGAAAACCGGCAAGATGCTATTGCTGGCAGGTTCAAAACCGCCAGCGTTGGTTGATGCGATCGTGTCGCACCGGCATCCGGCATATCGGGGGAAGTTGGATCGGAATCCGACGGTTTAAATATAAGCGAGAAGAAGCCATGAGGTGTAGAGGCGTGCCATAATTATCGTTCTGACGCGGAATAGATGATGACTTGCAGTGCAGATTGTTTGGGATGGATAGCCTTCTTCGTATCACATTGTTTGAGGATGAGCTAACATTGACTGCAACAAACACAATTTGCTGATTTCGAGGAGTGCGCTAATTGAACGGGCTTTTTGATCCCTGACAGTCAAACCGGAAATGCAGCCTGATTTGCCACTTTCAAAAAAACACACCCCAGACCTTGACCTTGTTGGAATGAGGCCTAGCTCTCTGGTGTTAGCGTGATTGCGCAACCATTGCATTGATGTGAACTTTTGATTTTTTGAAAACGACATTTGGGGGCCTGTTTATGGACACCGAACTCTCACCCGCCGATTTCATTCAGGCCAGTCGTGTTTTGA
>CAJYRE010000391.1 GCA_913776675.1 Rhizobiaceae bacterium | reverse complement strand
GGAAATAATGGCGATTTTTCCCTTCAAACGATCCGTCATGATACCCCTTTTTATTGTCTGTTATGATTCAGTGACAAACAAGGGCAGGAAAACGGACGGTTTTCAAGTCCTGACTGTTAACGCGCATCATGTCCAGCTTGCCGTGGGTGAATGACGCACTCGGGATGCATTCTGAACAAAGTGATGTGAACTCCATCGCTTTGGTTTCTCTTTTGATCGTTTTGACATGAAGTGATGGCAAAGAGAGCATTTACGGATCAAACTGAACAGAATGTAAGGTTCATGTTGGCATGTCCCTGTGCTGTAATCATGACAGGAGGACGTGGCCATCAAAGGAGTTACGGATGAAATGTACGTTGATTGGAGCGCCGGTGCAGATTGGTGCTGGCCGTCTTGGCTGCGAGATGGGGCCAAGCGCTTTGCGCATTGCGGGGCTTGCGGCCATGCTGGAAGAGCTGGGGCATGAAATTCATGATCTGGGCAATGTATCGCCCGCCCCGCTGAAAGCGCTCTCGCATCCCAATCCGGCCATTCATCACCTGCCTGAAACCGTGGGCTGGATTGAGGCGCTGGAAGAGGTTGCCTATCGGGAAAGCGAAGCGGCCATGCCGATTTTTCTGGGTGGCGATCATGCCTTGTCGGCCGGCACGGTGCCGGGGCTGGCGCGGCGGGCCCATGCACTGGGGCGTCCGCTGTTTGTGCTGTGGCTGGATGCGCACACTGATTTTCACACGCTCGATACCACGCAAAGCGGCAATTTGCATGGCACGCCTGTGGCCTATTTCACGGGCCGGGATGGGTTTTCGGGCTATTATCCGCCTTTAAGACATGCCATTGACTCAGCCCATATGGCAATGATTGGTATCCGCAGTGTCGATCCGGCCGAAAAAGCCGCTCTGCGCAACAGCGGCATCACCGTGCATGACATGCGCATGATTGATGAATATGGCGTGGGTGTCCTGCTTCGCGCCTTTCTGGAAAAGGTCAAGGCAGCCAATGGTTTGCTGCATGTCAGCTTTGATGTCGATTTTCTGGACCCTGCCATTGCCCCTGCCGTTGGCACCACCGTGCCGGGTGGGGCGACTTTTCGGGAGGCGCATCTGGTGATGGAAATGCTGCATGACAGCGGTCTGGTGACAAGCCTTGATCTGGTGGAGCTGAATCCGTTTCTGGATGAACGCGGCCGCACCGCCATTCTGATGGCAGAGCTGACCGCCAGCCTGATGGGGCGCACGGTGATGGATCGCCCCACCATTGGCTGGACAAGCTGACCACGGATGTGACACGTTGCGGTGATATTCAACATGATCTGATGCTCAGGAGGAGGAGCGGAAAGATGATAACGCAACGGTGGGGAACGGTGCCGAAAGGTGCCGTGTGGGGTCTGTGCATGGCCTGTGGTTTCGAAGGGCATGCACGATGACGGATGCCTTGATGTCCTATTTTGATGCCTATTCCCGTGATTATGCGCCGTATAAAGGCGGCAACTGGTGCTATGAGGATGGCTGCCTTTATCGTGGTTTGATTGCCTTGCATGACGCCACCGGAGATATGCGCTGGTATCAACACCTCAAGCGGCTGGTGGATGCGCAGGTGGATGCGGATGGCCAGCTTCGCGGCTATGTTCTGGACGAATACAATATTGATAATATCCTGCCGGGGCGGGCTTTGATCACCCTGTTTCAAACGACAGGCGATGGTCGTTATCGCAAGGCGGCGGAGCGGCTGGCAGAACAATTGCAAAGCCATCCGCGCATCAAGGCGGGGCCGTATTGGCATAAATTGCGCTATCCCCATCAGGTCTGGCTGGATGGTTTGTATATGGGGCTGGCCTTCAAGGCTGAATATGGTGCGCTGACCCATCAGCCTGTGATGCTTGAGGATGCTGTTGATGAGCTGCTTGTCTCGTTGGACCTGACGGCAGATGCGCCCAGCGGGCTTTATCGGCATGGCTATGATGAAGCGCGCCTTCAGGCTTGGGCTGATGCGCAAACTGGCCTTTCACCGGCGCATTGGGCGCGTTCGATTGGCTGGCTGGCCATGGCCATGGTAGATCTTCTGGAATTGTTGCCGCAGGATGGCAAGGCTTTGATCGTGCGTGAAAAGCTTATTGCCTTGCTGGAGCGGCTGCAGTCTCTTCGCACCGTGGATGGGCGCTGGTTGCAGGTGATTGATCAACCTGATCTTGACGGCAATTATGCCGAAAGCTCAGCCACGGCGATGTTTGCCTATGTCTATCTCAAGGCAGCCCGGCTTGGTCTGGGGGAAGCCTATGGCGACATTGGTTTGCAGTCTCTGGAAAGTCTGGAGCGTTTGGCACTTTTACCCGATGTATCCGGACGCATCGTGCTGCATGGCATCTGCTGTGTTGCCGGGCTTGGTGGCTTTGATGGGGTCTATCGGGATGGCAGTCCGGCCTATTATCTGTCCGAGGCTCTGAAAAATGATGACATCAAGGGTGTTGGGCCGCTGATGATGGCGCAGGCCGAGCGCTGTTTGCGTCAATAGCTATGTCATACTGGCATTTTATAGATAGGGTCGGTGATCAATTTTTCCGGCCCCAAAATCCATCGTTTCCAGATAAATTCACAAGGTGTCAGACATTGTGCGTGTTGTGAGTCATTGCTGAAAATGACAGCGGTTCATCCCGCCGGTGAGTTGAGTTTCTTCGCTCGATTTGCCCATTTGTGAAAAAAGTAATCGTCTGGTTTATTATTTTTTCATCGCTTTTTTCTAGAATTCTGAGGGGAGGGATACCGAATGTAAAGTCTGGAGTTGTGATGAAGAATCTCAAAATATCGCGGCAACTTTTTCTACTTGTTGCAGGATTGATATTTGCTTTTGCGTTGGCCACATTTTTCCAGATACGCTCCTCAGTCGAGACAATTTATACGCAGCGTTATGAAATGCTGCGGACAGAGGTGGAAACTGCTATTTCGGTGCTGAAACTCTATAACAGCAAGGAAGTTGCCGGCCAGATGAGCCGGGCGGATGCGCAAAAACAGGCTTATGAGACTCTCAACAGCATGACTTTTCAACCCGATGGTTATTTCTTCGGTTATGATTACGATGTGAAAATGTTGTTTCATCCTGACCCCAAGCGCGTTGGTGAAAGCTTCAAGGGCAAGGCCGATAAAAACGGCTATGCTTACCGCGATGAGCTGGTCAAGCTGGGACGCGCTGGCGGTGGCCGAACAGATTTTTATGGTCCCAAGCCCGGACAGGAAGGCAATAATTTTCGCAAGACATCCTATGCAAAAGCGTTTGAGCCATGGGGTGTCGTTGTTGTCACCGGTCTTTACATGGATGACCTCGACGCCGAAGTGAATGCGGCGATTTTTCGGGCGATTTCAACAGGGTTGATTGTTTTCGTCCTTGGTTTGGGTGCGGCTTACCTTGTTATCCGTGGCATTTCGCGTCCGTTGACGGCGATCCATGATGCCTTGTCGGAAGTTGCGAATGAAAACACCTCTGTGCAAATTCCCTACACGGACATGCGCAACGAAGTGGGCATGATGGCAAAAGCCACCCAGTCGCTTCAGGAAAAGGTGCGCGAGCGCCACGCCATGGTGGAGCGCCAGCAGCAACAGCAGCGTGAGCTGGATGGCGAGCGACAGACCAATCTGGAACGGCAGGCTGCTGAAGCACGTGAGCAGGCCCATGCTGTCTCCACCATTGGTGTTTCACTGGAGCGTCTGGCCGAAGGTGATCTGACTGTGCGTTGCGCGGATCTGGGCCGCAAATACGAAGACCTGCGCCATAATTTCAACGATGCGCTGAGCAAGCTGGAGCAGGCCATGGCCCGCGTCAGCCTGAAGGGCAATGACA
>CAJYRE010000390.1 GCA_913776675.1 Rhizobiaceae bacterium | reverse complement strand
TGCCACGGCGCTGGGCTTTAATGCCCATGGCGGTGTAGGCTGCATTTCGGTGACGGCCAATGTTGCGCCGCGCCTGTGTGCGGAATTTCAGGCCGCCACGCTGGCAGGTGATTTCAAGAAGGCATTGGAATATCAGGATCGCTTGATGCCACTGCACAAGGCGATTTTTATGGAACCCGGTGTTTGCGGAGCCAAATATGCCCTCAAGCGTCTTGGCCGTATGGGCAACACCGTGCGTCTGCCGCTGATGTCAGATTTGGAAGCTGCCACCGAAGCCGCCATTGATGCTGCGCTGATTCACGCGGGCCTGCTGAACTGACAGCGGGCAGAAGCCTGATGTGTCGGGCTTCTTCCCTTTTGGGCATGGGTGTACTAAATAGACGACACAAGCCGGATCGGGAGCCCGCCGTCCGGAAACAATGAAAAGCATCGGGCGGATTGGACTTTGACCCCATGGCACCCAGAGGCAGCCAGCGCACTATCAACAAGGTCGTTGCGGAAAACCGCAAGGCCCGCTTTAACTATGAGATTATCGATACCTACGAGGCCGGTCTGGTGTTGACCGGAACCGAGGTGAAATCTCTGCGCGAGGGAAAAGCCAATATTGCCGAATCCTATGCCTCTGATGAGGGTGACGAGATCTGGCTGATTAATTCCCATCTGCCAGAATATCTGCAAGCCAATCGGTTTAACCACGAGCCGCGCCGTCGTCGCAAGCTTCTGCTCACTGCGCGCGAGATCAATCGCTTGCGCTCAGCCATCAACCGAGATGGCATGACGCTTGTGCCGCTCAAGGTCTATTTTAACGAAAAAGGCCGGGCAAAGCTCGAACTGGCGTTGGCCAAGGGCAAGAAGCTGCATGACAAGCGCGAATCTGAAAAAGAGCGCGATTGGAACCGGCAAAAAAGCCGGTTGTTGAAAACCGGCTGATTTTACATTTTCAAGGCGTGAATACGCAGATTGTGATGTCGCCTGCATCTGCAGGCGGCATTTTTTATGCGGTTAACGGCCATTTGTCCCCATGAGCAGCATGGCGTTGAACCGCGCAGTTTGCGACCTGACCTGTTGTGGGCTCACGTCGTGTCCCCTCTCATGCATACCAATATCGCGCAATTGGTAGGCATTCAGCGCGTCAATATCATTGTTTGGCGTGAAGCGGGCGCGGCGCGAAAAGACAGCGGCAATCCAGCGATAGGGGGTGAAAAAGCGTAGGCCGAAGCGGCTTCCCTGGCTGATGACAGCGCTTTTTTTCGTCTTGTCTGCCGTGCTCATGGCTTTGTCCTTTCAAGTTGGCACGAAAAGAGACAGCCCGCACTCAGTTAAAGTGCGAGGTGATGTTAAGGTTGTGGGTTGAGGATTTGCGTCAGAGGCTTCTGCGCGTGTTCGGCGGCAAAATGCCGCAACTGTTCCCATTCGTCTAACGAATGTTTCGAATGAGTTCCATTCTCTTCCTTGATTGATGAGCCAAGGCTTGTTTTTGCAAGCGCCCTCTCAGGCGCTTACAGCGCCTCTCATTAGTATGCTTTGCAGACGGAAATCGGGCCGGATTTAGAAAGTGGAAATGATTGTAAGATAGGAAGGCTTCAATCATGTATTGAAGGGGATTTGTATAAAATGCGCAGGATCGAAGATGAGATCAAGCCCTGGGTTGGTGACGAGCGCAGACGCGGAGAGGAGCTTTACAGCCATCTGGAAAAGCATGTCCGTGAGATTGCCATCAAGTGTTTTCAATCTTTCGATCCAACCATGGTCAACGTTCCCGAAGAACTTTTGAGGCTTGAAGGCGTCAAGTTTCGACGGCTGTGTGAAGGGGCTTTTACAAACGAATATTTTGAAGCCCAGGGTAAAGTTATTCGAGACATTAATAACAAAATCGGCTTTACACGGTTTATCGTCGAGGCATGCTCGGTTTATGCCGTAGAATGGTCTCTGGCAGTGCTGAAGGAAACCCGCTGGAGCGCCAGCAAGCGGGAAGCTTACCTTCGAAGCCTTATGAAAAGCCTTTATACCGATGTGGCTGTGGCCATTCATCATCTGATCAGTGATATGAATGATGAAGCCGCCCGGCAAAGAGCAGAATACGACCGTCAACGCGAAGAGGCTGCTGCTGCCGACGCTCTGGCCATGCAAGCGCTGGGCAAAGCCTTGAGCAGCCTTGCTTCCGGCAATCTGACGGTACGCATGACCGAAACCTTGCCGGCCCGGCATGAAAGTGCGCGTCACGATTTCAACAATGCGGCTGAAGCCTTGCGTCAAGCCATGCTGGGTATTGCGCAAACATCAGATGATTTGTGCCGCGGCATGCAGGAAATTGCTGCTTCCACGGGGGATCTATCCCGGCGGACCGAGCAGCAGGCGACAACGCTTGAGCAGACAGCGGCGGCACTGGATCAGATTACGGCCACTGTCCGGCGAACATCGGATGGAGCATCGCAGGCAACCCTTGCTGCTGCCAGTGCCCGTGATGAGGCTGGAAAATCCAGCGACATCATGAAGGAGGCCGAATCGGCAATGGCTGAGATTGCTTCCAGTTCAAGCCAGATCAGCCAGATTGTATCGGTGATTGATGAAATCGCCTTCCAAACCAATCTTTTGGCTTTGAATGCGGGGGTTGAGGCGGCCCGTGCCGGTGATGCCGGTAAGGGTTTTGCGGTTGTTGCCTCCGAAGTGCGTGCGTTGGCGCAACGCTCTGCCGATGCCGCCAAGGAGATCCGCAATCTGATTGCCACCAGCACCCAGCAAGTGGAGCGGGGTGTCACATTGGTTGAATCAACCGGGCAAACGCTGGCCGCCATTTTTGGCAAAGTGACAGAAATGGATCGGTTGATTGCTGATATTGCGGCATCCGCGCGCGAGCAATCCACGGGCCTGCACGAAATCAATACTGCCGTGAATCAGATGGATCAGGTCACGCAGCAGAATGCTGCTATGGTCGAGGAATCCACAGCAGCCGTGAATGAGATGAGTGCCCGCGCACAGGAATTGACTGGCTTGCTTCAGCGCTTTTCGCTGTCAGGGCAGGCGTCCGCAACTGCTCTGCGCTATGCGGCCTGATTGATCATTCCAACAAAAGGGCTGTGTTTGATCAAACGCAGCCCCTAATTATTTTATGAGTGTTTTCATTGATTCTCTGCAGAGCCGTGCGCCATAGATGGCGCACAAAGGTTCGCAGTCGCTCTTTTTAAATCGAGTCCGATTTAAAGAATTATGCCGTATCCCCACACATGGTCGCGTGGACGACGATAGAGACATGATCGCAGGTGGCGACAGCCGTGTGCAATATTGGCACTGGTTCGGGGGAGGGCGCGCGTCAGCTTTAACCGTCGCATGATGTCGAAAACGGGCATAGAGATTTATGCCCGTTTTATCGGCAATTTGGCGTCAAGCCACGTAGGACTGATGATAGGCGTTGGAGCGGGTGTGCATCTTGGCCCCTTGTGTTTGAAAACGAGCGAGCAAGGATGTCAAATGATCCGAAACGCCCTTCAGCGTATGGGTCGATGCGTTTGTTTCTTCCACCATGGCTGCATTTTGCTGGGTCAATTGGTCCATACTGGTGATGGCAGCGTTGATTTCCATGATGCCAGACGCTTGTTCTTGAGCAGACTGGGCAATGGCAACGATATGGCCATTCACCTCGCGCACCTGATCGCTGATGTTGCGCAGCACTTCTCCGGTCTGATTAACGAGCGAAACCCCGTTGGCTACATCCTGTGACGATCGATCAATCAGCGTCTTGATTTCCTTGGCGGCATTGGCAGAGCGCTGGGCCAATTCCCGCACTTCCTGCGCCACCACGGCAAAGCCCTTGCCAGCTTCACCGGCACGAGCGGCTTCAACACCTGCGTTCAGGGCCAGAAGATTGGTCTGGAAGGAGATTTCATCAATCACGCTGATGATGGAGGAGATCTTTTTCGAGCTTTCCTCAATGGCATCCATCGCGTTGACGGCATCGCTCACAATCAGGCTGGACTTGCTGGCCGAATCGGCTGCATGGGAAGCCACAGATTGCGCTTCACCGCTTCGTTTGGCGGATTGTTTTGAAATCACGCTGATCTGCTCAAGTGCTGCCGAGGTTTCTTCCAGGGCTGCTGCCTGCTGTTCTGTCCGCTTGGCCATTTCGTCGGTGGCGCGGGTCAGCTCACGGCTGTTGGCGGAAACCTGTCCTGCTTCGTGGCTGATTTCCTGAAAGGCATTTGCCAAAGCCGCAACCGCCTTGTTATAATTGGCCCGTAACCCTTCATAATGACTGGACAGCGGCTGGTTGATCGAGGCCGTTAGGTCTCCCTGACTCAACGCTTCCAACGCATTGTCGAGAGCGGTCAGCGCTTCCTGCTGTTCTTTGGCAATCTGGGCGCGTTCTTCGGCGATTTTGGCGCGCTCTTCATTCAGGGCTTCGCCATAGGTTGAAATGGCGAAATCCATATCGAGCATGGTTGTGCGAATAAGCGCAGATACTTTGGCAATTGCGCCGCTAAAGCGTTTGCCAAACAGGGTGCCGCGCATTTCTTCTTCCAGCACGGCCTGCGCCAAGCCAGCCAGAATGATGCCATACCCATCAATATACCAGCGCGGGTCCAGCCCGAGTTTGGCATGTGTCTGACCGATCTTGGTGGCAGAGCTGATGTAGTTGCTGTCAATTTTTCCCGACAAAAGGTGTGACCAGTGATGAACCTGTTTTTGCTTGGCGTGTTCAATATGCGCGTCACTGGAGAAAAAACGTGCCGTCTCCGGATATTGCTTTGCCGTGTTGTAAAAACGATCAAGGGCAGGGCCAATCGCCTTGGCAATCACGGGGCGAAGGTTCGCAACGATCTGGAGATCGTCATGGGTAATATGCAGAAAATCAAGTCGCTTATTGAGTTCACTCTGTGCGTTCGCAGTCATAATAAGCACCTTTGTCAAACGTTGACTTTAAAATGCGGTGCATCATGCGCCAGTTCGCCGAGCTTTGGTTACGTTGCGGTATCCGGTGTGCAGAGCAAGTTGCACACCGGATACCGCAACAGCCAAAGCACCCGGACAATTGTCAGGGTGTTTATCGTCGAAGGTATCATCTCCCAGGAATGGCGTACGTCTCTAGGTTTAATAATATGATAACGGTCAATAAAAATGCGAGGAACTTGGAGGAGAAAAAAGGCCGTGTCTTAAGGTAGTCTATTGATTTTAATGTTTAATTTCTTCTTTTTCTTGAAGGAATGCCCCCGATCACAAAATATGTAATCGGGGTTGAAGTGCGTTTGCAGGTTTCGCGTTTGCAATCCTAGATAAGTGGCTCACTCATCATCGGGTCATTCACGCGCAAAGGACGCTCACCGGGATCACGGCCAACTTCTGTCTTCAAGGAGACAAGATCGATGAAATGGTCAGCTTGACGGCGCAAATCATCGGCAATCATCGGCGGTTGGGTTGCCATGGTGGAGACAACAGACACCTTGCGCCCTTTGCGCTGCAACGCTTCAACCAGGGTTGTAAAGTCTCCATCACCAGAGAAAATCACCAGATGATCGACTGTTTCGGACTGCTCCATGGCGTCAATCGCCAATTCAATGTCCATATTGCCCTTCACCTTGCGCCGCCCCATCGAGTCCGTAAACTCCTTGGCGGGCTTGGTGATAACTTTATATCCATTGTAATCCAGCCAATCGATCAGCGGGCGGATAGATGAATATTCCTGATCTTCAATGAGCGCGGTGTAATAGTAAGCGCGCAGCAAATAACCACGCTTTTGAAAAGCCTTGAGAAGCTTGCGATAATCAATATCAAAACCAAGGCTTTTTGAAGCTGCATATAAGTTGGCACCATCAATAAACAGCGCAATTTTTTCTCTGGGGTCAAACATCTTGCAACATCCTTTTGTTCTTACACTGGGCGGGGGGCCATAGTTTTGTTGGCGCACAATTTTCCGAACTAGTGTATTATGATTTAATCATATAAGATACATGTATATTGGGATAGAAGGATTTCCAAGCGCCTCTGGATTGAATATTTAAAATTTTCGGTTTTTTTGCAGCATACAGGTTGAACAACGCAAAAAAAGTCACTCGTGAGGAAAAACTTGAACTCTGGCGATAATACATGTATCCGGTCTGTCAATCCCTTGGGTAATAAATATTAAAAGAAGGACTGACCATGGCACGCGTTACCGTGGAAGATTGCATCGACAAGGTCGACAACCGCTTCGAGCTGGTACTGTTGGCAAGCCATCGCGCCCGCCAGATTTCTCAGGGTGCGTCCATTACCATTGATCGTGACAACGACAAAAATCCTGTTGTTGCCTTGCGTGAGATTGCCGACGAAACACTCTCGCCGGATGATTTGAAGGAAGATCTGATCCACTCGCTGCAAAAACATGTGGAAGTGGATGAGCCAGAGCGCGATGGTGCATCGATCAGCGAAGGGCAGATTGCGGCGCGCTCCGACGATGAAGATGACATGCCGGAAACCATCGCTTTCGACCAAATGTCCGAAGAAGATCTTCTGGCTGGTATTGAAGGTCTTGTTCCGCCAGAAAAAAGCGACGATTATTAATCGTCGTCATGGTTTTGACCTCTTGGTCATTCAGTTTATTATCATGTGCGTCAGCCATAAAAGGTTGGCGCGCTTTTCTTTTTAATAAATTTCAGTTTTTCTATGCAAAGCTGAAATCTTGTGATTCCTTGTTATACGCATTTCCGATTGCTCACCGCGATACACTTTTGCCGGAAATGCTCTGATGGAGTAGCCTTGGAATGATGCGGCAATATGAACTCGTGGAGCGGGTGCAACAATACAAGCCCGATGCAAACGAGGCATTGCTCAACAAGGCCTATGTCTATGCCATGCAAAAGCATGGTCAGCAAAAACGCGCCAGCGGCGATCCCTATATTTCGCATCCTCTGGAAGTGGCTGCGATTCTCACGGAAATGCATCTGGATGAATCGACCATTGCCGTTGCCCTGCTGCATGACACCATTGAAGATACCACCGCCACCCGTGCCGAAATTGATGAGCTGTTTGGCGAGGATATTGGCAGGCTGGTGGAAGGGCTGACCAAGCTGAAAAAGCTCGATCTGGTTTCCAAAAAAGCCAAGCAGGCTGAAAACCTGCGCAAGCTGCTCTTGGCGATTTCCGATGATGTGCGCGTGCTTCTGGTGAAGCTGGCTGATCGCCTGCATAATATGCGCACACTGGAGCATATGCGCCCGGACAAGCGTGCCCGTATTTCCGAAGAAACCATGGAAATCTATGCGCCGCTGGCAGGTCGCATGGGTATGCAGGATATGCGGGACGAGTTGGAAGACCTGTCGTTTCGCTACATCAATCCGGAAGCCTATGAAACGGTGACGCACCGCCTCGAAGAGCTTTCCAAGCGCAATGAAGGCCTCATCATCAAGATTGAGGCCGAGTTGAGCGAATTGCTGCTGGCCAATGGCCTGTTGCATGCCAAGGTCAAGGGACGCCAGAAAAAGCCATATTCGGTGTTTCGCAAGATGCAGTCGAAATCGCTGTCGTTCGAGCAGCTCTCCGATGTGTATGGTTTCCGCGTATTGGTCGATGATATTGCCGCCTGTTACCGGGCGTTGGGCATTGTCCACACCCGCTGGCGCGTGGTTCCCGGTCGGTTCAAGGATTACATCTCGACACCGAAGCAGAATGATTACCGCTCGCTGCACACCACGATTGTCGGGCCGTCACGTCAGCGTATCGAGCTGCAAATCCGCACGAAACGCATGCATGAAATTGCTGAATACGGCATTGCCGCGCATTCGCTCTATAAAGATGGTGAAAGCGGTACCGAGGGTGAATTGCTCTCGAGAGAGAGCAACGCCTATAGCTGGCTGCGCCATACAATTGAATCACTCTCCGAAGCCAATAATCCGGAAGAGTTTCTGGAACACACCAAGCTGGAGCTGTTTCAGGATCAGGTGTTCTGCTTTACGCCAAAGGGCAAGCTGATTGCCCTGCCGCGTGGTGCAACGCCGATTGATTTTGCTTATGCGGTGCATACCAACATTGGCGATACGACGGTGGGGGCGAAGATCAACGGGCGCATCATGCCGCTGGTCACACGCCTTGCCAATGGTGATGAGGTGGAGATCATCCGCTCTGGTGTCCAGGTTCCGCCCGCCGCCTGGGAAGAAATTGTGGTTACGGGCAAGGCGCGTGCCGCCATTCGCCGCGCCACCCGTATGGCCATTCGCAAGCAATATTCCGGTCTTGGTCATCGCATTCTGGAGCGCACGTTTGAGCGGGCCGGCAAAGTATTCTCCCGCGAGGTTTTAAAGCCGGTCCTGCATCGTCTCGGCCATAAGGATGTCGAGGATGCCGTGGCGGCCGTTGGCCGTGGTGAGCTGTCGTCGCTGGATGTGCTTAAGGCGGTGTTCCCTGATTATCAGGATGAGCGCGTCACGGTGAAACCATCGACAGATGATGGCTGGTTCAACATGCGCTCGGCCAATGGCGTGATGTTCAAATTGCCTGAGGGCAAAAAGCCCAGTGAAAATGCGGCTGGCGCAGGAGAGCGGGCGGAAACCGCTGCTCCTTTGCCCATTCGCGGATTTGTGGGTAATCCGGATGTGCATTTTGCGCCTGCCGGGGCTGTGCCAGGTGATCGCATCGTTGGCATTATGCAAGAAGGCAAGGGCATTACCATCTATCCCATTCAGGCTTCTGCCTTGCAGAAGTTTGATGATGAGCCGGAGCGCTGGATTGATGTGCGCTGGGATTTGGATCTGGCCAATAAATCGCGCTTCAGTGCCCGCATTCTGGTGAATGGCATTAATGAGCCCGGAACCTTGGCCAAGGTGGCCCAGCAGATTGCTGCATTGGACATCAATATTCGCCTGCTGACCATGATGCGTGTTGCCGCAGATTTTACCGAAATGGCCTTCGATCTGGATGTGTGGGACTTGCGCCAGCTCAATCAGTTGCTGACACAATTGAAAGAGCTGGATTGCGTGGCAACAACCAAGCGCGTTTACGATTAAGCTGGAGTAGGAGGGAAGGGGCCAAAAGGCTCCTTTTCGCATTTCGTTCGAGACAGAGCATGATTTTGCTCCATTCTCTCTGCGGTCGAAGCCTCTGGCTGGCTTTTGCTCCGTGCCGCCTGCTTAAATTTCAGACAGTTTTGCCTATTTATCCCTCATTAAACCTTTTGATATGCATTTAATGCATGGCTGGTGCTTGACCTTGTGGCTGGTTATTTGTGCGCGGCACAATTATGTTGTGCTCATGAACTTGAAGCAAACGAGGTAAGACAATGTTTGGACCTATTCGTAAATTTGCCCGCGCACTCAGCGTTCCTAGCGTTCAGGATCGTGAAATGGCCTATCTGAACGGCGCCTATGATCGTGTTGATCTGGAATATCGCCAGCGCGAAATCGATAACGGCCTGTTCCGTCGCACCCGCTAAGTGATGCGCGCTTTATGCATGGCTGAAATGCAGCGTAAGCTCTGCTAAATTGATATGCCTAGAGCGGTTTGAATGTGTGGTTCCCGGATATTCCGGGGCTGAGGTATGGCTCTCTTGGGGAGATGTGCCTGAATGAAAAGGTAAGCGGTTTCGCTTACCTTGATGAGAGTATCTTGGGTGAAATGCAAACATGCACTTCGCCACGTTGCCCTGAATTATGCAGCAGATATAAAGCGCTACAGCGAACCTTGGTGCGCCATATATAGCGCACGGCGCAGTCGGTATAGGCTGAGTGGGGCATGTTATGATTTGACGCGGCAGCGCGGAATGAGGGCGCTGCTATCATACCCGACGATTTGCTTTTTCGTTCTTCGCGTCTTTTGGACTCCCAGCTTTGAATGCGTGATCTCTCTTTGTCCGGTGCTGTCTTGTGATGGGTTGAGGCTCAGCAAGGCCTCTCGGCTGTTTTCAATGAAGCGTGAATGTTGCTGACGTACGATTTTGCTGGCTGTTCGTGGTCTCAAGCGCGTGATCTGGTGGTTTTGCCGTTGCCGCGGCGATTGGAACGGACTAGATAGGCAGCACATGACGTATTATGAAAGAGACCGGCGTGACGGATAGAGACGACAAGAAGCAGAATCCTCTTTGGGAAAATATCAAGGTCATTGTTCAAGCATTGATTCTGGCAACGGTGATCCGCACAGTGCTGTTTCAGCCGTTTACAATTCCCTCTGGCTCAATGATGCCAACATTGCTGGTGGGCGATTATATTTTCGTGAATAAGTTCGCTTACGGCTTTTCAAAATACTCTTTGCCTTTCTCGCCGGATTTGTTTGAAGGTCGGATTTTGAAAAGCGAACCGACTCGTGGCGATGTTGTGGTGTTCCGTTATCCGCCCAATCCAGATGTCGATTATATCAAGCGTCTTGTGGGCTTGCCCGGTGATCACATTCAGGTCAAGGACGGGGTGCTGTACATCAACGGCAAGGCCGTGCCGAAGGTGGCCGATGGTACCTTTAATTCCGATTATAGAAATGATCCCGGTCGTGATATTCCGGTGTTCCGCGAAACCCTCGACAATGGTCGCACCTATGACACGTTGGATGAGAGGCCGAATTCCGATGGCGACAACACGCGCGAATTTATTGTCCCGCCGGATCATTATTTCATGATGGGCGATAACCGCGACAATTCCGCCGACAGCCGTTTTGATGTTGGCATGGTGCCGGCAGAGAATCTTGTTGGTCGTGCTTCGATCATTTTCTTCTCGCTGGGTAATGATACAGCCTTCAGCGAAATCTGGAAATGGCCGACCAATCTGCGTTTCAACCGCTTCTTCAAGGGCGTGCAATGAAGGTGCCAAAAGCGCTGAGCGCAGACGAGCGTGAAAAGGTCGAGGCCGCAATCGGTTACAGCTTTGTTGAAAAAGAGCGGCTGGATCGGGCTTTGACCCATTCCAGCGCCCGTCATGCCAAAGGCGGCGATTATGAACGGCTTGAATTTCTGGGCGACCGGGTTCTGGGCTTGTGCATGGCCGAACATCTGTTCAAGGAGTTTCGGGCCGCAACGGAGGGTGAGCTGTCCGTTCGTCTGAATCAGTTGGTCAGTGCAGAGACATGTGCGGCGGTCGCCGACCAGATTGAGCTGCACCGCTATATCCGCACAGGTGCGGATGTCAAAAAACTGACCGGCAAGAACATGCTGAATGTGCGTGCCGATGTGGTGGAAAGCCTGATTGCGGCCATCTACCTCGATGCCGGGCTGGAAGCGGCGCGCCGTTTTGTGTTAAAATTCTGGTCAGACCGTGCCGCTGGCGAAGATGCAGGCCGCCGCGACGCCAAAACAGAATTGCAGGAATGGGCGCATGCCAAATTTGCGCAAACCCCGGTTTACCGCATTGCGGATCGGTCGGGGCCGGACCATGATCCGCGCTTTACAGTGACCGTTGAAGTGGGCAATCTTGCGCCTGAAACGGGTGTGGAGCGCTCTAAGCGGGCTGCTGAACAGATGGCGGCCACCCGACTGCTGGAACGCGAAGGTGTCTGGGTTCGATCCGGCACCTCAGATTGATTGGATAAAAATGACTGAACTTGAAAACCAACCCGCCGACGATGCAGGCCCAACCGATGCGCAGCCCACCCATTCGGGGTTTGTGGCGCTGATCGGGCCGACCAATGCTGGCAAGTCCACGCTGGTGAATCGCTTTGTTGGTGCCAAGGTTTCCATCGTGAGCCATAAGGTGCAAACCACGCGGGCTGTCATGCGCGGTATTGCCATTCACAACCGCGCCCAGATTGTGTTCATGGATACGCCTGGTATTTTCAAGCCACGCCGCAAGCTGGACCGCGCCATGGTGACATCCGCCTGGGGTGGTGCCAAGGACGCGGACCTGATTCTTCTGCTGATTGACAGTGAACGCGGTCTGCGGGGCGACGCTGAGGCGATTTTGGAAGCGCTGAAGGATGTGCATCAGCCCAAGATTCTGGTGCTGAACAAGATTGATCAGGTTCGTCACGAAGATCTGCTGAAGCTGGCGTCGGCTGCGAATGAAGCCGTCAAGTTCGAACGCACATTCATGATTTCGGCCACCAACGGCTCTGGTTGTGATGATGTGATGGATTATCTGTCCACAACCCTGCCGGAAGGTCCGTGGTACTATCCCGAAGATCAGATTTCGGATTTGCCGATGCGCCAACTGGCGGCGGAAATCACCCGTGAGAAGCTGTTTTTGCGTTTGCATCAGGAGCTTCCCTATTCCTCGCACGTCGAGACGGAAAAGTGGGAAGAGCGCAAGGATGGCTCTGTTCGGATTGAACAGGTGATCTATGTCGAGCGCGACAGCCAGAAAAAAATCGTGCTGGGCAAGAATGGCGATGCCATCAAGTCCATCTCGACCAGTTCCCGCAAGGAGCTGTCTGAAATTCTCGAGCAGCCTGTGCATCTGTTTCTGTTTGTCAAAGTGCGTGAAAACTGGGGCAATGATCCAGAGCGTTTCCGGGAAATGGGGCTGGAATTCCCCCGCGATTAAAGGTTTTGCGGTTGACGCCACCTGTTTTGAAAGCAGGTGGCGTTGTTGTTTCAAGCTCTGATTCGGTTGGCAACGAAGCGTGAAATCGATGGGCCGAGGGCGAGGATCACCACGAAACGCACCGTTTGCAAGGCCATGACAAAGGGCATGTCCACATGGGTTGTGGAGGCGATAATGGCCACAGAATCCAATCCGCCGGGGCTGGTTGCCAGATAGGCTGTGAGAGGGTCAACCTCCATAAATGTGGTGAGCAAAAACGCAAGGCAGCCGCCAAACACAATCAGAATGACAATGGAGAGAGCCACCTGCGGTGCTGCTTTGGCCACATGGCGCAGCAAACGGCGGGTAAAGGCCAGACCAATGCGCCAGCCAATCATGGCATAGGCGAGGGCCAGCAGCCAGAGCGGCAAAGTGATTTCAATCAGATCAAACGCATGAAGAACCGCCAGACTCAACATGGGCACCAGCATGGTCCCGGCCGGGATTTTCGACAGCTTGCCAATGTAGGATGTGATCCCCGTGAGGATCAGGGTTTCGAGCAGGGCTTTCCACGCAAAGGGTGGGAAAAAGTCGAGGGGAGGTTGGGGTCCCCCACTGATATTGAACATGAACGCTGCAACGCCGGCTGCGGCGGATGCCACGCACACCACCCGAAAATATTGCATGAACGCCACGAGGCGGACATCGGCTCCATGGGCTTCTGCCAGAAGAATCATCGCAGACGCGCCGCCAGCGGAGGTGCCCCACACCGCGGTTGTGCCTGGGAAAATCTGGCGCTTGGCCATTACATAACCCAGCAGCGAACTCACAGCCACGATAGAGAGAACAGCGCCCATGAACAAAGGCCATTCCTGCAAAAATCGTATCATGATCTGTTTGTTCAAAGAATCGGCAATGACGCAGCCAATCAAGGCTTGTGCCGCGACATAAGGCAGTCTGGGCAGGGAGAGCTGAGCGCCATTGGTGGCAAACAGCAAGGCAGCAATCATCGGGCCCAGCAGCAGGGCTGCGGGCAACCGCACATATTCTAGAATCACAACCAGAACGCAGGACAGCGTGATGAGCAAAGTCCATTTCAAAGGCGTTGGCAGGGCTGTCAGAACGGTTGGAGTCTGCTGCTGATCATCAGCGGGCGGTGTGGGCGATGCCATGTCAGGCGTTTCCAATGCATTATCAATGATAGGTTGATGTCTTAACCTGATTCTTTTTCAAGAGAGTCACTCAATTCCGTTATTTTTCTATCGGTCATAACACTCTGCTGTTATAACAGCGCCCTATGGAATGGACGGATCACGCAATTGTTTTGGGTGTACGGCGGCACGGAGAAACCAGTGTTGTGGCCGAAGTGATGACCCGTGATCGCGGTCGGCATTTCGGGCTGGTGCGCAGTGGTCGTTCCCGTGCCATGCAGCCGGTTTTGCAGCCCGGAAATGTTGTGGAAGTCACCTGGCGCGCGCGGCTGGAAGAACATCTTGGTGATTTTCGCGTGGAGCCTGTACGCCTTCGGGCAGGGCAGTTGATGGAAACGGCCACATCGGTCTACGGCGTGCAGGCGCTTGCATCGCTGTTACGCTTGCTGCCCGAGCGGTAGCCGCATCTGCCTTTGTTCGAGGCAATGGATGTTATTCTGGATCATTTGCATGAGCCAAGGTCTGCGGGTGAATTGTTCGTTCGTTTTGAGCTGGCGGTGCTGAATCATTTGGGCTTCGGGCTTGACCTGTCCCGTTGTGTCGCAACGGGAGCAGAAAATGATCTTGCCTTTGTTTCTCCCAAAAGCGGACGTGCCGTCTGCCGGGAAGCAGGCTTGCCTTATGCTGACAAGATGCTGATTTTGCCATCTTTTCTTAAGATTGGTCAAAATCAGGGAGCCGACACGCATTCCCTGATGGAAGCTTTTCGATTGACAGGATATTTTCTGGAAAGACATGTCTATGAGCCGCGCGGCATTGTTGTTGCTGCCGCGCGTGATGGCTTTTGTCAGGCGGCGCTAAAGGCGTTGCGTGAGCTGGATGGTGACCAGGAACGCTCGCTGTTGCCTGTGTAGACTTCGCTCTGACTGTTTTTCATGTGTGTGCGAATGGCACGCTGAAGTTCGGCAACGCTGTTGTAAATGCCGCCATCCAGATCAATCACTGGAAATTTCACGGCAATGAACTTCACCTGATTGCCTTCGGGCACGCTGATTCCAACAGGTACACCTGCATATTCAATAACTTGCTTTTCCATAATACTTCCCCCCCGTCGTGCATACGCGGGCCAACATAGAATTCGAAGGTGATGAGTTTTTACGCTTTAAGGGCAATCACATTCGACAGTTGTCGAAACCAATCGTTTTGACTTGGTTGGTGCTGAGCGGGCATAGATGCCAGGAGTTTTTCGCTGTGTGCGTCAGTCGTCGCATAGGCTTACCCTCCTTGCATTGGAACCTGTCTTGAGATCAGGCTCTGGGTTGAATACCAATCGGTTCGTCCGATGAAGCTGAAAATAGGATTCAGCCGTTCTTTCGTCAATGGCTGAAGCGAAAAAATAAAATAAATTTTTGTGAGGGAACAATTGTGAATGTTTCGTGGCAAAATGAATCCGCAATGCCACCTTTCTTAAGGTTCGTTTTGCATTGCGGTAATCCCTGCGTTTTTACGGGTTCTCTTGATGCGTTACACCACGCTTTTTGAGAGGAATGCCTGCCGGGCGGATTTCGACAATCTCGATACTGTCGCCAAGGCTCACTCTTCCTTCATGGCGGGGCACGGCATTCCAACCAAATAAAACACCGCGCACACGCTGATCTGCCGACATGCGCAAGCGCCCCATGGCGGCAATGGGGGAGGGTCCATTTCGGGAGCCGGTTTGTTGGTCCTGACTGGTGATGATGCAGCGGCTGCAAGGCTTGACGAGATCAAAGGCAATCCCGCCAATCGAGAGGCTGGCCCACTGATCTTCGGCCCATGGCTGATCGCAATCAATCACCAGGTTGGGGCGAAACCGTTCCATGCCCACGGCGCCTTCACCGTGAGCGGCCATATCCGCATTCAAGGCCGCAAGCGATGCCGTGGTGGTGATCAACACAGGATAACCATCGGAAAACGTCACCGGGGTGCCAGGAGCCGCCCAATTTTCACTGGCCGTACGAGATGCCCTTTCATCAAACAGGCAAAGTTCAATGGGTTGACCGAGCCATGCGCTGAGGGCTTGATTGGCCTCTTCAGGTGCGATGGCGACATCGACGGTTGATTCCCAGATGGTCACGCTTTTGCGATGATGGAAATGGTTCAGGGATATATGCAGGCTGCGGCCATCATCACATTCCAGAGAACAGGAGACGCTATCGCAACGGGCCGAAATGCGCGCCAGAGCAGGCAGTTCCCGCTGAGTCACAAAAGCGCCCGATGGTGAGATCAGCATCATCCTGCGATCCTGTTCCAGCCCATGCCGAAGCACCCGGCTTTGCGAAAGATGGATGCCGCGACCGCTTTTGAGAGGGTAAATGGCAAGGTCTGAAACGCGCATGATTTTTCCTCAGATTTCATCAAGGAATTGGTCAAGAAATTGCTGTAGGCGTTGATGCCGCTCACGCGCCAGGGCCTGTCCGGTTGGTGTTTGAAATCCATCCGCCAGTTTGAACAGTTTGGTTTCGAAGTGATCAATCGCAAAGCGTTTGTCATCCAGCGGGCGCTGCTGTCCTTTGGGATCGGCTGGGTCGTAGAGGGAAGACCCCATACGTCCGGCAATGTAAAAGCAGCGGGCTGCCCCCACCATGCCAATGGCGTCCAGCCGATCTGCATCCTGAAGAATTTTGGCCTCTATCGTTTCCGGTGCAAGATTGGCGGAATAGCTGTGGGTGAGAATGGCATGCGACACGCGCTCGATCAGTTCCTTCTGCCATCCGGCTTCGGAGAGAATTGTCTCGGCTTTGGTGGCGGCAAGCTGTGATGCCTGATGGCGTAAGGGTGAATTCTTCTCAACGGCCACACAATCATGCAGCAGCACAGCCGCCACAAGGCACGCGATGTCGCCGCCTTCAACCGCATGGATGCGCATGGCATTTTTAAACACACGAAGAAGATGCGCGACATCATGCGAGCCATCATCGCCGGATGTCGCATGGGGCAAAAGCCATTCCGCAAGCTTTTGATGCGGGGCAAAGGCGGCTGATGGCATGATGGCTCCTGAGAATGGTTGGCTTTTGGCATGGCCTTCACGGTGCGGCGATGAGAAGGCAATGGGATTCGATTCGGGTATATCGCCAGCATACTGTATTGAAGCGAAAGGCAGCAGCCACCTTTGTGTAGAACAGAATCGAGAAAATATCTGTCCTGACTTCACGCGAAACATCGGGCGAATAACAAGTGCGTGAAATCAGGCGAAAAACCATAGAAGTTATTGCCTATAACAAATCGTTTTGACCTGTTTGAGCAAATCAGCATAGTTGTCGGCGCACATCGACCTGTCTTGCGTTTTCGGTGTCGGCAACCAACAACCTGGACAGGGTTTTCCCATGACGACTATTTCTTCCACAACAGCCGCAAATCTTGCGCAATATACGGCCAGCGTTTCCAGTCTGGATACCAATGGTGATGGTATTGTTTCTCCCGAAGAACAGGCGGCCGCTTCCATCAGAACGCAGGACCCGACCGTTAGCACCGATAATGCGGCCAGCAGTTCGACATCGCAATTATCGGCAGATATGATGGCCATGGTGCTGGCCAAAGGCGATCATTCCACGCAGGAAGCCTCCAGAGAGGCCTCTCGCTTCAATGCCATGGATACGGATCACGACGGCAAGGTCTCAGAGGCCGAGTTTGTTGCCGCGCGGCCGAAACATATGAGTGAAGAACAGGCTACCAAACGCTTTGAAGCGCTGGATACCAATAAGACGGGTTCATTGACCGAGCAGCAATTGGCCAGTGAAAAGATGAAGGGAGCGCACGGCGAACATGCGCACCATGCCCATCATGCGGAAAAAGCCTCTGGAGGCGACGCCAATGAGACCATGGGCATGGATGAACTGTTCAACAAGATGCGTTCAGTGATTGATGCTTATCGTTCGGCCGGTGGCAATCAGGATGATCATGCTGGTGTTTCAACCGCGGCCACCACCACCAACAAGGACAGTCTTATCGTATAAAAGACCGATGTTGTGTCTGGTTGGACGTCTGGGTTATAATGTCATCCATACACGCATCTGTGAATTGAGTGTATGCGGTGTTTCTGCATAATCGGTATGTGACCTCAAAAGATGCGTAATGATTGCCTTTGCCGTGAGGCAAAAGCAGGCGAGAGGCTTTGTTTACGATCCAGCAAAGCCTCTCGCTATTTTTGAAATAGCGCATCGATAACGCCTGAAAAAAGGCGGTGTCATTTCGTGCTGGAGGGAAGTGGCAGCACAAAGGGTGTGTTGCCGTCTGCATCCTCTCCCCGCCCGATTTTTTTCACGGCGTCGGCAAAGCGCCCCTTTCTTTGCAAAATATCATCGGCAATCTGGACAAGTCTGATATTGGGCGTTGCAAAGCGCGATGCTGTGCGCAAGCGCATGGCCAGTTGCACGTCGTCGTCGTCTGGAAAAAGCGCAAGGCTGGCAATCATGGCAGCCGCAGGCGAGCGCGAAACGCCCATCCAGCAATGAATCAGCAAGGGCGCATCGCGGTTCCACTCTGTTGCAAAATCAATGATTTGCTGAACATGTTTCTCTTGTGGTGCCACGAGGTTGCCGGTGCCGGCAAAGGTAATATCATTCATGCCCAGCGTCAG
>CAJYRE010000389.1 GCA_913776675.1 Rhizobiaceae bacterium | reverse complement strand
CGCTCAAGCTCTATGCCGCCTTTGCCATCATCAAAAACCCGTGGGCGGGCCGGGGCTTTGTGGAGGATTTGAAGCCCGAGATTCACGCCTGCGCGCCGGTTTTGGGCGAATTGCTCACCAAGATGATCATTGATGCGGTTGGCTCTGGCGAGGCGGTGCAAGGTTATGGCAAAACCGCTGTGGTCGGTCTGGACGGCGAGCTTGAACACGCCTCCGCCCTGATCCACACCTTGCGCTTTGGCAATCATTATCGAACGGCGGTTGGCGCGAAATCCTACCTTGCGTTTTGCAACACCCGTGGCCCCGCCAATGCGCCGATCATGATTCCGCTGATGGATAAGAATGACGAGGGTCGTCGCTCCCATTACCTGACCATTCAGACCGCTATTCCCGATGCGCCTGCGGCGGATGAAATCGTTATTGGCCTTGGCGCATCCGTCGGTGGTCGCCCGCATCACCGCATTGGCGATCGCTATCAGGATCTCAAGGATCTTGAGAGGGATGTGAACAATCCGGCTGGCGTTTGAGCGGAGGGGTGATGATGGAGACGGCGCAGATGCTGGATGCCAAGGCTCCATCCCTCCCGGCCTATCCGCGCCAGTTTACGGCAGGCGGTGCCGCCTATATCGAGCGCGGTGCCGGTGAGCCCCTGGTGCTGATCCATGGTGTCGGCATGCGGCTGGAAGCCTGGTGGCCGCAGATTGAAAGCCTCTCAACCACCCATCGGGTGATTGCCGTGGATATGCCCGGCCATGGCGAAAGTGCGGCTTTGCCAGCGGGCAGCCAATTGCCGGATTTTGTTGGCTGGCTTGGCCGTTTTCTGGATGACATGGGGCTTGGCCCCGTCAATCTCGCGGGTCATTCCATGGGGGCGCTGATTGCCGGAGGTGCGGCTGTCAGCTTTGGGCCGCGCATTCGCCGTGTCGCGCTTTTAAACGGTGTTTATCGCCGCGACGCTGAGGCCAAGGCCGCCGTTCTGGCGCGGGCCGCATCCATTGCCAGTCAGGGCATTGATATTGAAGGTCCACTTCAGCGCTGGTTTGGCGATGATGCGGTGAGTGTTGCTGCCCGTGCCCTCACCGAACACTGCCTGCGACAGATGGATGTAAGCGCCTATTGCACCGCCTACACCGCTTTTGCCAATGGCGATGAAACCTATGCCGATGGCTTATCGCAGGTGTCCTGCCCAGCCTTGTTTCTCACAGGTTCCGGTGATCCGAATTCCACGGCTTTGATGGCGCAAGATATGGCGGCGCTTGTCCGTAATGGTCGTGCACTGGCCATCGAGGGCCACCGCCACATGGTCAATCTCACCGCGCCAGAGCAGGTCCATGACATCATGGCCGCATGGCTGGCCCTACCGGAGGTGCATGTATGACTGATCAACCGCTTGATCCACGCAGCCTGCGCGACGCTTTTGGTGCGTTTGCCACAGGCGTCACGGTGGTCACCACCATCAGGCCAGATGGCAAACCGCTGGGCTTTACCGCCAATTCCTTCACCTCTGTGTCGCTGGATCCGCCGCTGCTGCTGGTGTGCCTTGCCAAAACCTCGCGCAATTTTGCGGTGATGACGGAGGCCAAGGGGTTTGCGGTCAATATTCTATCCGATAGCCAAAAGGATGTTTCCAACACCTTCGCCCGTCCGGTGGAGGATCGTTTTGCGACCGTCAACTGGGAGGCCGGTCCCTATGGCTCGCCGGTGTTTGCCGATGTTTCGGCGTGGTTTGATTGCAGCCTCGAAAATGTGGTCGAGGCGGGCGATCACGTTATTCTTCTTGGTCGGGTGCAGGCGTTTGAAAAAAGCGAGCTGAACGGCCTTGGTTATGTGCGTGGTGGCTATTTTACGCCTGCGCTGAATGCCAAGGCGGTGTCGGCGGCCAGCGAGGGCGCTTTGCATTTGAGCGCGGTTGTTGAGCGCGATGGTGAGGTTTTGCTGGTGGGTCATGGCAAGAGTCTTCCTGGCTGCCGTGCCGTCAGTGGCGATCCCTTGCAGGATCTCAAAACCCATCTGGAAGAGCTGACGGGTCTCAGCATCACCCTCGGTTTTCTCTATTCGGTTTATGAAGACAAGACGGATGGCACCCAGCATATTGTCTACCGCGCCTTTGCAGGTGAGGGGGAGGTGAAGTGCGGTCACTTTACCCCGCCATCCGCCTTGGCCAAGCAGTCGGGGGCCGGATCATCGGGTTCGCCAACCGCTGATATCCTCAACCGCTTTGCGACGGAAAGCGCCCTTGGCAATTTCAGCATTTATGTAGGCAGTGAAACCGCTGGCCGTGTCCACGCGATTTCTCAAAAGGTGTGAGCGATGAAATTTTCTCTTTTCGTCCATATGGAACGGCTTGATGCCAGCCAGAGCCACAAGCAACTCTATGAGGAATTTCTCCAGCTCTGCGAGATCGCCGACAAGGGCGGTATGCACGCCATCTGGACCGGCGAACATCATGGCATGGATTTTACCATTGCCCCCAATCCGTTCGTCACCATTGCCGACCTTGCCAATCGCACCAAAAACGTCCGCCTTGGCACCGGTACGGTGATTGCGCCGTTCTGGCACCCGATCAAGCTGGCGGGTGAGGCGGCCATGACAGACCTGATCACCAATGGCCGTCTGGATGTGGGCATTGCCCGTGGGGCCTATGGATTTGAATATGAACGTCTACTGCCCGGATTGGATGCATGGGGTGCAGGCCAGCGGATGCGCGAGTTGATCCCCGCAGTCAAAGGCGTGTGGGCAGGCGATTATGCCCATGATGGCGAATTCTGGAAGTTCCCCTCCACAACCTCGGCCCCCAAGCCGTTGCAGGAGCCAATCCCCATGTGGGTTGCTGCGCGTGATCCCAATTCCCACGAATTTGCCGTGGCCAATGGCTGTAATGTGCAGGTGACGCCGCTTTGGAATGGTAATCCCGAAATTGAAAAGCTGATGGGGCATTTCAAAACGGCCTGCGAAAAAGCCCCGAACGTTCCACGCCCCAAACTCATGCTGCTGCTGCACAGCTATGTCGGTGCCGATGAGGCCGATATTGCTCAGGCTGCCAAGGAACTCAGCGTGTATTACAATTACTTCTTCGCCTGGTTCAAGAACGAGCGCCCCATTCATCAGGGCCTGATTGAACGCCTCAGCGATGAAGAAATTGAGGGCAACGCCATGCTCTCGCCCGATGTGATGCGCGCCAATATGGCGATTGGCACGGCGGATGAGGTGATTTCGCGCCTGAAACACTATGAAGCGCTGGGTTATGACGAGTTTTCGTTCTGGATCGACACGGGTGTAAGCTTTGAGCGCAAGAAGGCCTCGCTGGAACGCTTTATCCGTGATGTCATGCCAGCCTTTGCGGAGTAGACCCCATGCAGCGCTTTCAGCTCTATATCAACGGCGCATTTGAAGACGGCGAGGGGCGGTTTGAAAGCCTTGATCCGGCAACGGGTACCGCATGGGCCGATATGCCGGAAGCGCGCGAAGGCGATGTGGACCGTGCCGTTACGGCCGCACATTTCGCCCTTTACGATGGTCCATGGGCCAAGATGACCGCCACCCAACGCGGCAAGCTGATCTACAAACTCGCCGATCTGATTGCTGCGAATACCCCCAAATTGGCCGAGCTGGAAACCCGCGACACCGGCAAGATTATCCGCGAAACCTCATCGCAGATTGCCTATGTCGCCGATTATTTCCGCTATTACGCAGGCCTTGCCGACAAGATTGAAGGCTCCACCCTGCCGATTGATAAGCCGGATATGGATGTCTGGCTCAAGCGCGAACCTGTGGGCGTGGTCGCCATGGTGGTGCCGTGGAACAGCCAGTTGTTTCTTTCTGCCGTCAAGATTGGCCCGGCGCTGGCCGCAGGCTGCACCATGGTGGTCAAGGCATCCGAGGATGGCCCGGCTCCACTTTTGGAATTTGCCCGGCTGGTGCATGAGGCGGGCTTTCCGCCCGGCGTGATCAATATCATCACCGGCTTTGGCCCCGCGTGTGGTGCTGCGCTGACCCGCCATCCGAAAGTCGCCCACATCGCCTTTACTGGTGGGCCGGAGTCTGCCCGGCATGTGGTGCGCAATTCGGCCGAAAATCTGGCCTCGACCTCGCTGGAACTGGGCGGTAAATCGCCCTTTATCGTCTTTGCCGATGCTGATCTGGAAAGTGCCGTGAATGCGCAGGTGGCAGGCATTTTTGCCGCCACCGGCCAGAGCTGTGTGGCCGGTTCGCGCCTGATTGTGGAACGCTCGATCAAGGATGAATTTCTGGCGCGTTTGAAAGTCAAAGCCGAAGCTATTCGCATTGGCAGCCCATTGGAGATGGCCACCGAAGTTGGCCCCTTGGCCACCCGCCGCCAGCAAGACCATGTGGATGCGCTGGTGAAGGCATCTGTTGCCAGCGGTGCAAAGCTGGTGACAGGCGGGATAAAGCCTGAAGGCCCCGGCAATTTCTACCCACCCACCATTCTTGATTGCGATGGTGTGAACTCTCCGTCCATGGTGCAGGAGTTCTTTGGCCCGGTTCTCTCCGCTGTGTCGTTTGAAACCGAGGCGGAAGCGCTCGCTCTTGCCAATGATACGGTTTTTGGGCTGGCCTCCGGCGTGTTCACGCAAAATCTGGCCAAAGCCCACCGGATGATGAAGGGCATTCGCGCCGGTGTGGTCTGGGTCAATACCTACCGCGCCGTTTCACCCATTGCACCCTTTGGCGGCTATGGCCTTTCCGGTCACGGGCGGGAAGGCGGCATGGCCGCCGTGCTGGATTACACCCGCACCAAAACCATCTGGCTTAAAACCTCTGATGATCCGTTCCCCGATCCCTTTGTGATGCGGTGAACGCCCCATGCCCCGGATGGAATGAACCCTAGAAGTTTCAGCATCCGGGTAACGCAAGTTTAGCAGCATCAAAACAAGGACACGGGAACATGAAAAGCACAACCATCATCGCATCACTGGCCCTGTTGCTGGGAGCCTCAAGCCAGACATTGGCTGCTGATCTGGTCTTCACCAGTTGGGGTGGCACCACGCAGGATGTACAGAAATCGGCCTGGGCCGATCCCTTCACCCAGAAAACCGGCATCAAAGTGCTTCAGGACGGTCCAACCGATTACGGCAAAATCAAAGCCATGGTTGAAGCAGCGGGTGTCACCTGGGATGTGGTCGATGTGGAAGGCGATTATGCCATTCAGGCCGGAGCCAACGGCCTTCTGGAGAAGCTCGACTTCAAAACGATCGACAAAACCGCGCTCGATCCCCGCTTTGTCACCGATTATTCCGTGGGCAGCTTCTATTATTCCTTCGTGATCGGTTGTAACAAGGATGCGGTTGCTGCCTGCCCAAAGACCTGGGCCGATCTGTTTGACACCAAGAAATTCCCGGGCAAGCGCACCTTCTACAAATGGTCGGCCCCCGGTGTGATCGAAGCCGCCCTTCTGGCCGATGGCGTTCCCGCCAACAAGCTCTATCCGCTGGATCTCGATCGCGCTTTCAAGAAGCTCGATACCATCAAATCTGACATTGTCTGGTGGTCCGGCGGCGCACAATCGCAGCAATTGCTGGCCTCCGCCGAAGCCCCGTTCGGCTCCTTCTGGAATGGCCGCTTGACCGCGCTCGCCGCAACTGGTGTGAAGGTTGAAACCTCGTGGGCGCAGAATATCACAGCCGCCGATGCGCTGGTGGTGCCCAAAGGCACCAAGAACAAGGAAGCGGCCATGAAGTTCATTGCCTATGC
>CAJYRE010000388.1 GCA_913776675.1 Rhizobiaceae bacterium | reverse complement strand
CCCCCGGCTATCGTTTCAAAGCGGTCGATATGCTGATGACCAATTTTCATCTGCCGAAATCCACGCTGTTCATGCTGGTGTCGGCCTTCGCGGGAATGGAACCCATGCGCGCCGCCTATGAGCGCGCCATTCAATCCGGTTACCGCTTCTACTCTTACGGCGATTCCAGCCTTCTCTTCCGGAAAGACGACTGACCTATGTCCGAGAAATTTACCTTCACCCTCAAAGCCACCAGCGGCAAGGCGCGCCTTGGTGAAATCACCATGCCGCGCGGCACCATTCGTACGCCCGCCTTTATGCCAGTTGGCACGGTCGGCACGGTCAAGGCCATGTATCTCGATCAGGTACGGGAGGGTGGTGCCGATATTATTCTGGGCAACACCTACCACCTGATGCTACGCCCGGGCCCAGAGCGGGTTGCCCGCCTCGGCGGACTGCACGAACTGATCCGTTGGCCCCAGCCAATTTTGACCGATTCCGGCGGTTTTCAGGTGATGTCACTCTCTGGTCTGCGCAAACTGGATGAGCAGGGCGTGACCTTCAAGAGCCATATTGACGGTTCCTACCACCACATGTCGCCGGAGCGCTCCATTGAAATTCAGGGTCTGCTGGATAGCGACATCCAGATGCAACTGGATGAATGCGTTGCCTTGCCGGCCGAGCCTCGTGAAATCGAGCGCGCCATGGAAATGTCGCTGCGCTGGGCCGAGCGTTGCCGCGTGGCGTTTGGCGAGCAGCCGGGCAAGGCAATGTTTGGCATTGTGCAGGGGGGAGATCAGCCATCTTTGCGCATTCGTTCGGCTGAAGGTCTGAAGCAACTGGACCTTAAGGGATATGCGGTGGGTGGTCTGGCGGTTGGCGAGCCCCAAGAGGTGATGCTGAGCATGCTGGACATCACATTGCCCGTTTTGCCAACAGAAAAGCCGCGCTATCTCATGGGGGTCGGCACCCCGGATGACATGCTGAAATCAGTCGCGCTGGGCGTTGATATGTTCGATTGTGTGATGCCAACGCGCTCGGGCCGACATGGGCTTGCCTTTACCCGTCGTGGCAAGGTCAACATTCGCAACGCGCGCCATGCAGAAGACACACGGCCCTTGGATGAGCAATCATCCTGCCCGGCTGCGCGCGACTATTCACGCGCTTATTTGCATCATCTTGTCCGCTCCAACGAGGCGCTGGGGGGCATGTTGTTGTCCTGGAACAATCTGTCCTATTATCAGGAGTTGATGCAGGGCATTCGTCAATCCATCGCTGAAGGCCGGTTTGAAGATTTCAAGGCCGAAACGATGGAGATGTGGGCCAGAGGCGATATTGATCCACGCTGATAAAGCGTGGATTTCACAACCGGCTATCTGTTGATTGCTCTGTCATCGACCGCGATGCTTGTTGAATCGAAACAGCTTCCAGAAGTGATTTCTGAATCGCATCGCGCAACTGCTGTGAGCTTCGCACCATCTGCTTTTTATCAAGCCATTGGGCGGCGTTCATCAAATTCATGCCCTCGCGCAACATGATTGTATGAGCGCGCGCCAACGCCCAGTGTTCGAGACGATTGTCTCCAGACATATCATTGTCCTCCCGTCGCACCGCGACTCAAAGCGAATAATTCGCTGGGGAAAAGATAACAAGTCTGGCGATTCCCTTAAATGCAGAATGTGCTTTCATAGAAATATTCACAGATATAACACTTAAAAAGACGATCAAAAATAAACAAATCGACCGGATTGCATTCTTAAAGTTGCGTATACTGATCAATATGCAGTAAAAAAGAGTAGGCCAGAGGTATTCATGCGGATTTTTGTAGGCTCGGATTTTCATGTTGACCATAAGGAAAATCTCTTATGGTTCGAGCAATTATCAAAAACTGATTTCAAAAATGACCTTCTGATTTTAGTGGGCGATGTTGCCAATGATATTCCGCTGTTTACCCATGTGATGAGCCTGCTCGCAGATCGCTTTTTTAAAGTCCTCTATGTTCCGGGCAATCACGATGTGTGGGTCAAGCGGAGTGGAGGCGGCTCTTCGTTTGACAAGCTGGCGGACATCAAGGCGATATGCTCCGGCCTGAATATCGGGATGGAGCCTTATGCGCAGGGTAAAACCCTGATCGTTCCACTCAATGGCTGGTATGATTATTCCTTCGGTCTGCCCGGCGAAACCTTGCGGGCAGCCTGGATGGATTATCGCCGATGCGATTGGGAAGGGCATTCAGAAGCACAAGTCAGCGCTTTTTTTGATGATACCAATATTCTTCCGGACACGACGGGCTTCAAATCGATCATCTCCTTTTCACATTTCTTGCCCCGCATTGATCTGATGCCTGCCAGAATGCCGCAGAAATATCATTTCCTTTATCCTGTGCTGGGCTCGGATAAGTTAGAGGCGCGCATTCGCGCACTCGGCTCCACCCTGCATTTTTACGGTCACAGCCATCTTAACCGGCAGGTGGTGAAAGAGGGTGTGACCTATATCAACAATGCGTTCGGCTACCCTTCCGAGCGCGATATTGCTGCCCGCACCCTCATGCACGTGGGCGATGCGTAAACACGCATCCATCACCGACCCGGTTTGCCGGTTTTGGCTTTTGGCCGAGCCTTTCGTTTCTGATCAGCAGGGTCTTCATAGGAGCCAGCTCCCGCCTTGGCGCGGATGATCGGTCGTGGATCATCGTCAGGCCTGCGCGCCCGCATAGACGCAGAATCCGGCTTTTCGGGTAGCTTGCCGGGCATAGGCTTTTCGGTGCGGCCCACCGTCATCTCGTCCAGCGTGTTTTTGCGAAACAACGGCTTTGCCACATCAGTGCCCGGCCCCATATCATCCAGGGATGGCTTGGCAAAATAGGATTGGCCGCCTGCGGACTGAGCCGATTCCGTATTCCGCACCGTTTCCTTTTCACCGGGATCAGCCATGCTGGCCAGCTCAACCTCGCGCAGGCGCTTGATTTCATCACGCAGGCGGGCGGCGGTCTCAAAGTCGAGATCGGTGGCGGCGTCACGCATCTGTTTTTCCAGAGCGGCAAGATGGGCTTGCAAGTTGTTGCCAACCAGATGACCATCGGCTGCAAAGCCTTTACCACTGGCTCCAGAAATATCGGCGCGCACATGGTCGCGTTCATAAACCGAGTCAAGAATATCGGAAATCTTGGATTTAACCGATTCCGGCGTAATGCCATTGGCCTGATTATAGGCCAATTGCTTGTCCCGGCGCCGGTTTGTTTCATCCATGGCGCGCTGCATCGAACCTGTGATCTTGTCGGCGTAGAGAACCACTTTGCCATCCACATTACGCGCGGCACGGCCAATGGTCTGGATCAGCGAGGTTTCAGAGCGCAGGAAGCCTTCCTTGTCTGCATCCAGAATCGCCACAAAACCGCATTCGGGAATGTCCAACCCTTCGCGCAGCAGGTTGATCCCCACCAGAACATCAAAGGCTCCAAGCCGCAAATCACGCAGAATTTCAATACGTTCCAGCGTATCAATATCCGAATGCATATAGCGCACCCGAACCCCATGCTCGTGCAGATATTCTGTCAGGTCTTCGGCCATGCGCTTGGTCAAAACGGTTACCAGCGTGCGATAGCCATTCAGCGTGGTCTGCCTGATCTCGCCCAAGACATCATCCACCTGGGTCTTGGCAGAGCGCACTTCAACGGGAGGATCAATCAGACCTGTCGGACGGATCACCTGTTCTGCAAACACGCCGCCAGCCTGTTCCATTTCCCACTGACCGGGCGTGGCCGAAACGGCAATGGTTGCGGGCCGCATGGCATCCCATTCTTCAAACCGAAGAGGGCGGTTATCCATACAGGAAGGCAGGCGAAAACCATATTCTGCAAGCGTTGCCTTACGCCGGAAGTCACCGCGATACATGCCGCCAATCTGGCTAACCGACACATGGCTTTCATCGATAAACAGCAGAGCATTATCCGGGATATATTCAAACAGCGTTGGCGGTGGCTCGCCCGGCGCGCGTCCAGTGAGATAACGTGAGTAGTTTTCAATGCCGGAACACACGCCAGTGGCCTCCAGCATTTCGATGTCATACCGGGTACGCTGCTCCAGTCGCTGCGCTTCCAGCAGCCGGCCACCTTTTTCCAGTTCGGCAAGACGCTGCTTCAACTCTTCCTTGATGGCCTTGATGGCACCGTTCAGGGCAGGGTGCGGCGTGACATAGTGTGAATTGGCATAGATTTTGACCGATTTCATATCGCCGGTCTTTTGGCCTG
>CAJYRE010000387.1 GCA_913776675.1 Rhizobiaceae bacterium | reverse complement strand
TGGGTCGGTGTGGGGCCATCGTCGCGTCCACCCAGACTGCGGATAGCAGCGGCAATTTCCAGCAAAACATTGCGGATGTTAGAGCTTGGCGGTGCCAAGTTTCCCGCCCGCGCATTCAACACATCGTTCAAGGCAGCAAAGGATTCGATGCAGGCATTGACCTCGGTAAGATGGGCCGACATGGCTGCCACGCCCGCTTCTGTGGCCGCGTTATAAATCGCTTCACGCCGACCAGCCTCATCACTGCGCTGACCCAATTGATAATCCCACAGGCTCAACTCGCCAAATTTTCCACCCGGAACCAGTGAGACAAGTCGCAACGGCTGGATCAGTGTGCCTTCTGTGCCAAAACCGTTCAATCCGGCCAAAGGGGCTAATTTTTCCTCAACATCATTTTCATCGATTGAATGAATTTCATCCCAATGGTCATTCAAAAGTGACGCAGTTGCTCCATATACCTCACGCAGACCGGCAAAGCTGTGAAGTCGCAAATGCGCTTCTGCAAGCCATGCCAATACTTCAATGTCCTTACTGATCGAAGTAATAATCCGCAACCCAAGATTGCTAACAAGATTCCAATCGCTGGAAACTTTAAGAACCTCACCCGGTAATACAGATCGTTCTTCTGCTCTTGCTTGGTTACGAGCATCTTTAATTTCATAGTATATTTCACGGAAATCAGTATTATTGCGAATATTACATCCGCATGGTGACTCTTTTTCAATCGGGTCCACTAATATAAATGCGCTCACCGAAGCCTCTACTGGATTTTAAATTTGCTAATATAACTATGTTTATAAATGTGGGGCGCACCTATTGTTTTGTCAACCTGATCGGTGTGGCCTATTTTCCAAATTATGGCGGTGGAATTTATTTTGCAAAAAAAATCATGCAGCCTCTGGAAAGGTCTGAATTAACGCCCTAGTTGTTCCTTCAGGTGTGTTAAGAGGCCGCCTCTGAGGAGTTTTTTAATGTCGTTTATAGACCTTAATCGCTTGATTGAAGCCTTTGAGCCCAACTTGCGCATTGCCCTTGAAATGGCTGCGTCAACGGCGGCTGGACGCAGACATGGTCAGGTCGATATTATCCATTTTGTAAACGCCATTGCTGAAAGTGTTTCATTTCAAGACGATTTAGAGTCTCTTGGCATACCTATGATTGCTCTGCGGCGCGAATTGGGCCAAGCGCTTGACGATATTGCCGTCGCTGGTGAGCAAAACCTGTCGTTATCGCAAAACATTCTGACGCTTGGGCGTGAGGCCTGGGTCTGTGCCACGCTTCAGGGCGGGCGCTCTTCCATCGTTTTGGCTGATGTGTTCTCCGTTCTCGATGATGAGCCATCGCTGCGAGCCTTGGTGCGTGGTCAATTGCCATCCTTGCGGATGCTGGATCGCGCGGTTCTGGAGCGTATGCGGGAGGCGGAACCGGAGACTGGCGCTGCAAGTGCCGTTGCAGTGCCGGATCCGACGGTGAACAGTCGGGGCAATGATGAATTCCTGCGGCTCTACACCCATGATCTGACGCAGGATGCGCGGGATGGCCGGATTGATCCAGTGATCGGGCGTGACGTTGAGCTGCGGCAGATGATTGATATTCTGACCCGTCGCCGTCAAAACAATCCCATTCTGGTGGGGGAGGCGGGCGTTGGTAAAACCGCCGTTGCAGAAGCCTTTGCCTTGGAAATTGCTGCAGAACGGGTGCCGGAAAAGCTGAAAGCGGTGCGGCTCTTGATGCTGGATTTGACGCTGCTTCAGGCCGGAGCCGGTGTGAAAGGCGAATTCGAGCGCCGTTTGCATGGCGTTATCGAGGCCGTCAAGCGCTCACCAGAGCCGATCATTCTGTTTATTGATGAAGCGCATGGGCTGATTGGCGCTGGCGGAGCCAGCGGGCAGGGCGATGCTGCCAATATTCTCAAGCCCGCGCTGGCGCGCGGCGAAGTCCGGGTGATTGCTGCGACCACATGGAGCGAATACAAGCGCTTTTTTGAAAAAGATGCCGCTTTGACACGCCGTTTCCAGCCCGTGCATGTGCGCGAGCCGGATGAGGAAACTGCCATCCGCATGCTGCGTGGTGTGGCCGATTCCTTCATGGCCCATCATGGCGTGACTATCCGCGACGATGCTCTCGTGGCTGCCGTGCAGCTCTCCGCCCGGTTTCTGCCAGCCCGGCAATTGCCGGACAAGGCAGTCAGCCTGATTGATACTGCTGCCGCTGCTGTGTCATTGGCCCGCCAGACCATTCCTGAAACGCTGATGAATTTGCAAAGTGAGCGCAAACATCTTGCTGTTGAGCTTGAGTGGTTGAACCGCGAAGCGGAAACAGACGAAAGTCTGGAACGCAAGCACGCTGTTGTTTCAGAGCTTGAGCGTCTGGATGTTGAAATTGCGATCTTGCAGAGCCGCTATGATGCTGAGATGCAGGCACTTACGGTGACGGATAACCAGCCCGAGCAGCAGCAAAAGAGCGCGGATGACATTCTTCCCCAGGTCGCCAGCAATGTTGCGCATTTGAAAAGCCGGGGTCTGACACGGCGGCCTGTGTCTGTGGCAACATCGTTGAATGGTGAAGAGGCGCTGATCCCCCGCGAGGTGGACCGTCATGTGGTGGCGTCTGTAGTGTCGCGCTGGACGGGGATTCCCCTTGGCAAGCTGCTGGCCGATCAGATGGAAAATGCCAAGACGCTGGAGCAGCGGCTGGCCCAGAAAGTGATTGGTCAGGATGCGGCGCTGAAAAGAATTGCTGATGCCATGCGCGCTGCTCGTGCAGGTCTTTCTGATCCGCGTCGACCGCCTGCTGTATTTTTGCTGGTGGGCATGTCAGGGACCGGCAAAACGGAGACCGCTTTGACACTGGCCGATCTGCTGTATGGCGGCAGTCAGCATCTGACCACCATCAACATGTCGGAGTTCAAGGAAGAGCATAAAGTGTCCATGCTGTTGGGTGCGCCTCCCGGCTATGTGGGTTACGGTGAGGGCGGTGTGTTGACCGAGGCGGTGCGCCGCCGCCCTTATGGTGTGTTGCTGCTGGATGAAATCGATAAGGCACACGCAGGCGTACAGGACATTTTCTATCAGGTGTTTGACAAGGGTGCCTTGCGCGATGGCGAAGGCCGGGATGTGGATTTCAAAAACACCACGATTTTCATGACAGCCAATACCGGATCTGAATTGCTGGCCACCCTGGCGAGCGATCCGGACACCATGCCAGAAGGCGATGCGCTGGAAGCCTTGCTGATGCCGGAGTTGCAAAAACAATTCAAGCCAGCGTTTTTGGGCCGCACCATCATTTTGCCTTTCATGCCTTTGGGTCAGGAAGCGCTTTCCAATATTGTTGAGCTGCAAATTGAGCGGATCAAAGATCGAATCCGTGCTGCCTACGGCACAGAGCTGGTTTTGTCTGAAACTGCGCGCGATGTGCTGGTCAATAAGGCCGGAGCCAGCGAGATCGGTGCACGCGCTATCGAAATCATGATTGGTCGTGATCTTCTTCCGCCGCTGTCGACCTTCTTCATCGAATTGGTGGCGGCAGGCAAAAAGGTTGGTCGTGCAGAGGTCAGCTACCAAGACAATGCATTTATCGTCATGGGTGAAGACTCTGTCAATCAAGAGGAATTCGTCGAAGGCCAGAGACGGCTTCGGTGAATGAAGATGCCGTGTCGGAAGGGGCTACCCGACGTATACGGCACGCAATGTCGCATCCAACCTGATCACCGGATTTCGGTCGTCAGGCGACATTCATGTGAAAGGTGAACCAGTGCCTCACACGCAAAGAGGCTGATTTGATGCAACAGGAGATTTGAGAACATGCCAATTTATCTGAAAATCGATGGCATTCAGGGCGATGCAACCCATGAAGAGCACAAGAAGTGGATGGACATTGAAGCTATTCACTGGAATGTCAGCCGTGCCATGAACACCACAGCAGGCTCCACTGCCAACCGTGAAGCCTCTGAGCCAATGGTGTCGGAAGTGGTACTCACCAAGGTGAGCGATTCCTCCTCGACCAAGCTGTTTCAGGAAGCCTGCGCTGGCCGTACCGGCAAGACAGCCGTGTTGCATTTGGTGACCACCGGCAATCCCGGCAACACCTATATTGAATATACACTCACCAACACGCTGATTGCCAACTATTCGGTTGATTCCAGCGGTGATCGCCCGGTTGAAACCATCCGTTTGAACTTCACCAAGATTGAAGTGAAGTATACGCCTTATGGCGAAGACAATACGGCGCAGTCGCCAATGATTGCCTCTTACGACCTGTCTACCACAAAGGCGGCGTAAATCATCATGCGGAAAGGCGCCGCTTTCAAGCGGCGTCTTTTCACGCTGCCCGGCATGAGTTTGATCTGCGCTTATGTGCGCCTAAGATTTTGAATTGTCGATTGATCTCTATCTTGTAGATGATCCGGCAGTCATTTTACCGATTCCGGGCTTATGCTCCGAGATTCATATTTCGCCAATATTCGAAACCCTCAGAGGTTATTGACGCGCGGTCTTGAAGACTGCTTCCAATCCATCGGGAGATAGCCCCATGTCCTCAGCAACTGATCGTCTGAATGCCATTCTCATCGATCTTCCCAGTAAAAAATCGCAATGGGAAAAGAATGTCGTCAATCCTTATGTGCGGGCCTATGATATGGCCTATGACAATTATCAGAAAACGCTGCAGGCGCAAGCCGCGCGGGATCGCATGGTGGCAGAGCTTTTTGTGCTGGCTGCCTCTGTACTGACAGGGAGCGTGATGATGGCTGCTTTTGCCAGCTCCTCGTTACGGGTTTTGGCGGGCAAGGCAATGTTGCAAACCATCTGCAACAATAATCTCAATCGTACCTTCAATGCCATTCATGCGATCAACAAGAGTGAAACCGCCATGTTTGCTCTCGGTGGTGTGCTGGATGCTGCCAAGAGTCTTGCGGGCAAGCAGGTGCAGGCAGCCGTGGAAGATCTGACAAAATCTCCACCGATTGCCGCTTCGCCCAGCGCCTTGAACTTTCTGACCCGCATGATGGACTTTGTGGATGCCAACCACATCACTTTGCATGGGATTGTCAGAGGCGTGATCGACGATAAGACGATGAGCGACGACAACAAGCTGAAAATCGCAGAACTGATGACCCAAACACCGTTCTGGAATGCTCCGGCAAGCCGCCGTGTGGATGAAACAAGCCTGTCGCAAAAGATGGAAATGCTGTTTTACATGCAGGCCGTGCTGGATTCGGATTTTCTGGTGGACACGATCAATGTTCCTCTCGGAACTCCAGATATGGCCCCTTCTCAACCCATTGAAATGAGTCGTAAACCAATAGACATAATGCCATCGTCGCCGAATTATCCTAAATTAGGAGCGCAGAAGATTGGTAATGGGAGAGGATGGGAGCAAACTCGCTCCGTTGAATACAACAGTCTTGGATCTGCAATAAGAAACAGAATTAATGTGGTCAGCAAAATGGTGACTGGTGTGCCCTTTTATGCTGAAAACGGTATCATGGCGAGTATGTTTGAGCGAAGCTCAGATAGGAGAGATCAGCTTCTGAAGGCGGAGCAGATTATTACACGTCTTGCACTGCAAACACGACCTAAACAGTTCACCGATGTCGTTACATTATGAGAATGGTGTATATGATGTTCAGGAGCCAATTTGCACGCTCTTTCGTCCAAGTCGCCAGCGTTGTTTTGATGATGGGCCTTTTGACGGGAGCTGGGCAGGCCGCAGATAAGCCACAGACGGTTGATGACGCATTCCTCGCAATTGAAGGTCAGAACGGGATTCCAAAGTCGATTCCGTC
>CAJYRE010000386.1 GCA_913776675.1 Rhizobiaceae bacterium | reverse complement strand
ACACTGCCTTGCAGGTTTCCAGATCCGAATTGAACTTGCGCCAACTGGTGATGGCAGAGCGGTAATAGCTCGGTGTGGGCGTTTTGAAACCAAACGGATTCAGGCCAAAATACCAGGTGCTTTCATCAAACTGGATATTGCCGCGGGCTTCCTGCAAATCGCTGTTGATGCCGGACGTACCGCGTACACGGCCAAGATTATCGGCCAGTTCAATCGCAACGCGCCGCGCCACTTGATTGACACCCCGCTGGAAGGACGCCTTGTTATCAAAAAACGGCGTATCATCCCAGCTCAGGCCAAACAGGCCCATTTTATACAGAAGGGTGGAGGAGACCCAGATGTTCTGATTCACATTGGCATCGGTCAGATCAGCAATGCTGGTAACGATGGCGGAATTCTGACAGGTTCCGGGCTTCTCAGGGATCTGCTGGCCAGCCGCCACCTTGCGATCGGCAAAACCATAGGCCTTGGCAAATTCTGGATCAAACCCATACCAAACCTGTGTACGCCACAGAAATTGCCCATAGGCTGCCAGCAACAGCAGCACCATCAGCGCCACGCCACCGCGAAACACCAGACGGCGCATGCCTGCCTCGCCTTGACGCGCCCGAAACGGCCACGATACGGCAATATAGAGCAAGCCCGCACTGCGGCGAAGCGTGAACCACAACCCCGCACATGCCGCTTTCAACGCATCAAACATCAGCCTTACCTCCTGTTGTCTGCAAGAGAGATAGGCTCACGCGGACGTGATAACAACATGGCAACAAAGATTTACAGCGCCGTGCGCCATATATGGCGCACAAAGGACGCTGTAACACGTTTAATCTACTGCATAATTCCTTAAATCGATTCCGATTGAAGGAATTATGCAGTAGAGGGATTTCCACGAAAAGTGCGCAGTGGTTTTCCGTTCGGGAATGCATAAAAACAAAGAGTGAGCGCGCGTCACTGTTTCCGTGAAACCGTGACGCGCTCTCACCCTATCACAGTGAATCTTATTCGCGGTGAGAAGCTTTAAGATTCTGATTTTGAAAAATAAAGCGGCGAGATTTTATGTCTCGCCGCTGTATTTTTTACTTGCCCCGCAGGTCCAGAACCCGGTTGGCGGCTGAAATAATCGCTTCCAGCGAGGCCGTCACGATGTTCTTGTTGATGCCTGCGCCAAACAGTTTGCCGCCGGGGTGGTTGAGTTCCACATAGGCGATGGCGGCGGCGTTGGAGCCGTGTTGCAGCGAGTGCTCGGAATAATCCTGCACTGAAATTTCAAAGCCGAGGTAGGTGGACAGCGCATCGACAAAGCCGTCGATGGGACCGGTTCCCTTGCCTTCGATCCGCTTGGTTTCCCCGCCATCGGTGATTTCGGCGGCCACCACGCGCAGGCCCTTCACGGTTGTGTCGGGGTAGGTGTGGTGATCCACGAATTTCAGGCGGGCCTTGGGCTGATCGACATAGCGGTCAATGAAGCTGTCGTAGATGCGCTTGGCGGGCAGTTCTACGCCTTCTTCATCGGTAATGCGCTGAATTTCCTCGCGGAATTCCACTTGCAAATTGCGCGGCAGGTTGATGCCGTAATCCTCTTGCAGAATATAGGCAATGCCGCCCTTGCCCGATTGCGAGTTGATGCGGATGATCGCCTCGTAAGAGCGGCCCACGTCCTGCGGGTCAATCGGCAGATAAGGCACTTCCCACACGGGCGAATTGGCCTTCTTGATGGCCTTCATGCCCTTGTTGATCGCATCCTGATGGGAGCCGGAAAAGGCGGTGTACACCAGCTCGCCCACATAAGGGTGGCGCTCAGGAATGGTCATCTCGTTGGAATATTCATAGACCGCCTTGATGCGCTCGATGTTGGAGCAGTCCAGCTCTGGATCAATGCCCTGTGTGTACATGTTCAGCGCCATGGTGACGACATCGACATTGCCGGTGCGCTCGCCATTGCCAAACAATGTGCCTTCCACGCGGTCAGCGCCCGCCATCAGGCCCAATTCCGTGGCGGCAATGCCGGTGCCACGATCGTTGTGCGGATGCAGCGAAATGATGACGCTGTCGCGCTTGTCGATGTTGCGGCACATCCACTCGATCTGGTCGGCGTAGATGTTTGGCGTGGCCATTTCCACGGTCGAGGGCAGGTTCAGGATCAACTTGTTGTCGGGCGTCGGCTTGATCTCGGCAATCACCGCATTGCAGATGTCGAGTGCCACCTCCAGCTCGGTGCCGGTGAAGCTTTCCGGTGAATATTCAAAGCGATAACCGCCGCCAGCCTTGGTGGCCATATCGATAATCATCTTGGCGGCATCGACGGCAATCTGCTTGATGCCATGCACATCCTTGCCAAACACCACGCGGCGCTGCAATTCCGAGGTGGAATTGTAGAAATGGATGATCGGCTTGTTGGCCCCTTCCAGAGCTTCAAACGTGCGGGTGATCAGTTCCGGGCGGCATTGCACCAGCACCTGCAAGGAGACATCCTCTGGCACATTGCCTTGCTCGACACACCAGCGGGCAAAGTCAAAATCGGTTTGCGACGCGGAAGGAAAGCCGATTTCGATTTCCTTGAAACCCATCTCCAGCAACAGTTGAAACATGCGGGCTTTGCGATCATGCCCCATCGGATTGACCAGCGATTGATTGCCATCGCGCAAATCCACCGAACACCAGATCGGGGCCTTGGTGATGGTTTTGGATGGCCAGGTGCGATCCGGAATATTGATTTGCGGGTAGGGGCGATACTTTTCGCTGGCGTCTGGCATGCCCTTATTCGTGGTCTTGGAATTCAACATGGTTCTTCTCTTCTCATCCCGAATATGCCCGGCTTATAAACGCTCGATCGCGGTTTGCGAATGACAAATTCGGCCCCTTGGTGGGTCAATCTTCAAAAATCTGGATTTGGTGAGGAGCAATCGCCTGAAACGGCTAACCCGGCCGCCGGGCGCTCCTCAACGGACCCGGCAACCGCGGATAAGGTCGAGAAGAAGAAGCGAGGATAGGGCGCGCGAAGAGGCAACGTGGCTGAAATAGCCCCGTGCAACAATCTTCATCATGGAAAAGCCCGACCTGTTCATGCTGGAATCTATACGCACTGCTTTTTACGGTTGCAAGGGGGCTGTTCTGGATTTTGCCAGCTTTTGTGTGATGTGGTGCAGGCCCAGCATGGCCAGCCCACCCATAAGACCCCAGAATGCGCCCGATATGCCCAGCAAAGAGATGCCGGACGCCGTGACAAGAAAGGTTGTTGCCGCAGCATTGCGGGTTTCTGGTGCCTGAAAAGCAGCCACTGCCGACGTGGAAAAGGCGCTGATCAACGCCAGCCCCGCCACGGCTTCAATCAGGATTTCGGGTGCCAGCGCCACAAAGGCCGTTACAATGCCAGCCAGCAGGCCCAGCACAATATAGCCAAGCGCACCAACAATGGCGGCCCAATAGCGTCGGCTGGGGTCTGTGTGGGCATCCTTGCCAGCGGCCATGGCGGCCGTGACGGCGGCCAGATTGACAGCATTGCCGCCAAAAGGAGCTGCAAAGGCTGAAAACAGCCCGGTGATAGCAAACAAAGGGCCAGGATTGGGGTGGAAATCATAAACTTTCAACACGGCAATACCGGGAATGTTTTGCGAAGCCATGGTGACAATATACAGCGGCAAGGCGATGGAAATCATCGATGCCAGCGTGAATTTTGGCATCACGAATTCAAGCGGTGGCACCAGTGATGCACTGAGGCCCGCCAGTGCGCTTTCAGAAACGTGGACGCCAAAAATCAGCACCAGCACAAAAGCAAGCAACGCCGCAGGCACGGCATAGAGCCGGTTGAAGGCTCCGACAATCGCCCAGGCTAGCAGAATGGGCAGGCCAAACAGCGGATTAAAGGCCACAGCCTTGAAAGGCGCAAAGCAGAGGCTGAGAATCACGCCTGCCAACAGCGCATTGGCCAAAGCTGAGGGAATGGCGCTGATGGCGCGGCCCAAAGGCTTGAACAACCCGGTGAGGATAATCAGCAGCGCGCAGACCAAAAACGCCCCGACAGCCGCTGAGAATCCACCCTCCGGTGCGCCGGTGTTGATCAACAATGCAGCGCCCGGTGTGGACCATGCGATGGAAATCGGCATGCGTGTTTTGATGCTGACCAGGAGGCCGCAGATGCCCATCGAAACCGAGAGCGCCATCAGGCCTGATGCGGCCTGAAAATCGGTTGCGCCAACGCCTTTCAAACCTTGCAGAATAACCGCAAACGAACTGACAAAGCCAACAAAGGCCACAAGCAGGCCCATGAGCAGGCTTTGTGGGGAAAAATCTTTATGCATGGCGATAGTCCGCAGATTACAAGGAGTGTCGATCTGCAACAACAGGTTTTTCTCTTCAGTGCAAGGCCGGTTTCAGGCGAAAATGGCCTATACAGCGCCTCTCACCATATATGGCGCACAAAGGTTCGCTGTCACACTTTTAATCTGCTGCATCATTTTCCCCTTAAACCGACTCCGATTTAAGGAATTATGCAGTAGGATAGCTTGCTTTATCAATGTGATCGTTTCGATCGCCGATGATACAAAGACATCACTTGCACCATGGCCATGATTCATAAAAGCCCGCCTGTTTCGCAACAGGCGGGCTTTTTAAATTTTATTGTTTCGATGTTAGCCGATTTCAGATTGGCTTTCGACAATGCGCGACACCAGACCGTATTCCTTGGCTTCTTCCGCCGAGAGCCAGTAATCGCGGTCAATATCCTTGGCGATCTTGTCTTCCGACTGGCCGGTGGCCTTGGAGAAGATCTTGATCAGGCGCTTGTTCATCTTGATGATTTCATTGGCCTGAATTTCAATATCCGATGCCATGCCGCGTGTGCCGCCTGAGGGTTGGTGCAGCAGGAAGCGGGTGTTGGGCAGGCAAAGGCGCTGCTCTTTCGGCACCGAGACGTAGATCAGCGCGCCAGCCGAGGCGACCCAGCCGGTGCCGATGATCCAGACCTTCGGCTTGATGAACTTGATCATGTCATGGATCGAATCACCCGATTCGACGTGGCCGCCGGGGGAATTCACGTAAACGCGAATGTCTTCATCGCTGGCAGCCGCCAGGGCCACAAGCTGGGTGCAGACCTTTTGCGCCAGTTCCATGGTGATGCCACCATAGATGAAGATCGAACGCGACTTGAAAAGATTCGCTTCCGTTTCCTTGCCGAGAGGCAGTTCCTTGCTCTTGTCGTCGTCTTCTTCGTTCATTCGGCAATTCCTCACTTGCGTTTTGCTCACCCGCACATAGTGCGTCTCAAGGCTTAAAACAATGTGTGAAAAACACAAGCTTGTTGCATCATTCTTTAAACCGGAATCTCTCAAACAGAAAACAAGGCAACACAGGCAAGAGAGACAGCGCCCCCTTATGCGTCATTCATGGCGCATGCCGCTGTCGATCAGCACAAGGATGACTTAATACCCGTTGGGCCGCAGAGGAGGGGGCTGAGCCGGCTTTGATGGCAGATCGCTCCGTTTTTCACGGGTTACATGAACAGTTGCGTCACGCTGCGTTGCTGGCTGTTGGCAATATTCAGGCCAATGGTTTGCAACTGCGTCTGTGCTTTTTGCGAGGACAGTTTGGTGGCCTGTTCTTCCATATTGGCATCGGTCAGGCGACCGGCGCTGATGGTGTTCACATCCTGCAAATCTTTGAGAAAATCCGTGCTGGCCGAAATCCGGCTCTGGGTTGCGCCAATGGCGGCTCCGGCATTGGTCAGGCCATAGAGCATGGTTTTGGTGGCCGAGATCATGCCATCAATCTCGCTATTGCTGGTCTTGCTGGAGACTGCAATTTCCTGCGCGGTTGATGAGGCGGGTGTCCGCGATTGGGCATCCAGCAGATAGTAGTCATTGGCGGTGCCATTGCTGGAAATGCTGGTGTAGGCACGGGTCAACAATCCATCATTGGCATCGTTCTGGCTGACCAAAGCACTTTTGGCGGTATCAAAATTGATGACATTGACCGACAGATTGCCGTTTGCATCGCTGCCCACCGAGGACACCATGGAGGTGACGGTGGGCGTTTCCGTGG
>CAJYRE010000385.1 GCA_913776675.1 Rhizobiaceae bacterium | reverse complement strand
ACCGCTCTCACCCACCTGTTTGTCCACCCCCGCTACGGCGGTGCTTCAAACATCACCATCAAGGGCGGGCTTTCCCCTTTGATGCGCAACAGGCTGATTGATTATATCGAAAGCCACCTACACCTGCCCATCACCCTGCAAACACTGGCAGAGATCGCAGGCCTCAGCCCCTTCAACCTGCAACGCATGTTCCTGCTCAGCTGCGGCCTCTCCCCCGCCGACTGGCTCCTGCGCCGCCGCCTCGCAAAAGCCAAAACCCTGCTGGCCACCCAAGACCCCATCGCCCAAATCGCCTCAGCCTGCGGCTTTAGCAGCCAAAGCCATATGACCCGGGTGTTTAAGGAAGCAACGGGGTGTACGCCCTCGGTTTATCGCGGGCGGGTGAGGGGTTGAATATCGGCTTTGCATAGGAGGAAGACAGAGAAAGCAATTCAACTTTAAAGATATGAGTAATTTTTTTGTAAATTTAATAATTTAACCTCTCAAATTGCGTCGTAATCAAATTTTGAAAATCGTTCATTTTCTGATCTAAGCTGTGTCCAGTCAAAATCGTATTGTTCATCATCGGTCCAATCATCTGGAAATTTTATTCTAAATAATGAACCTATTGCTGGCTCCATCTCGTGGTAGTCATGCCCTGAGAACCCCAGCTGATCACCACCAGTTGAAAAATCTTCCGTTTTAAATTGAGAGGAAAGAAGCACTAAGAGGCCTGCAATTGACATAATCAACGCCTCTAGGTTTGCTTTTTTGAAGTTCTCCTGCCGATCGTGTTTGCTGTCGTTGTAAGCTTTATACCACTTCAAGGAGTCATTTGATTTCCACGCGTCGAATGGTTTCCAAATTCGTGATTCGCCGTTCCAAATAGGAAGTATTACCTCGTAAGACGAAAGATGATGCGTCTTATCGATTTTACTATACGTTTTAATATTAAACTTTTTAGAATCCAATGTGAATTTATTTTCAGAGAAAATTGCCTTGAAGTTTGCCTCTATTTCAATGCATGTTCTCATCAATAGTTCATGTATTCTGTAGGAGTAAGCGCATATTCCCTCATTGCTCGGCTCTACATACTCAAATATTTTTTGCAAATCTTTTTGTATAAGAAGGAACGCGCGCACATAATGCGACGGGGCTCTCGCATATTCTTTATCTCGTATATAGGCCCAGCTGCTATATGGAGCGTTGTTGCCGGGTTTAAAGCCTCTTATCATCCGATGGTATGGCTTGGTAATACTCATGCTCCAGATACCCCATAACGGAAAATTGGCTGATAAAAAAGCGACATCCTATTCATCGCAGCATAGCGCTTATCTGATTGTATCTTCAATCATTTCCTCTGCCGTTACGCATCAAAAACATCTTTAAATCCGGCAGGATTTTACCATCCGAGTACTCTTGTTTGATGGGCTTTCTAATTCTTACCGCTTGGCAGTGTGTATGGCGAGAGCTTCCGTCCTCGCCATACGGACTTATGCCCAATTTCACCGCCCCGCCATCTTCGCCATAGCCTCAGGATACCGTCCACCCGCGACCTTGGCCGGTGACAGCAAATCCCCAAGCGCGGTCGCTTCCTCTGGCGTCAGCACAATCTCGGCGGCTGCAACATTCTTTTCCAGATTGGCAATTTTGGTGGTGCCGGGGATGGGGACGATGAAATCGCCTTGGGCCAGCACCCAGGCCAGTGCCAGTTGGGCGGCGGTGGTGTTTTTGGATTTGGCCATGTCTTCCAGCGCAGAGATCAGGGCCAGATTGGCCTCGAAATTCTCGGCTTGAAAGCGAGGCAGGGCGCGGCGGAAATCGTTTTCAGACAGGCCATCGAGGTTTTTCAAGGCACCCGTAAGCGCACCGCGGCCCAAGGGGCTGAAGGGCACAAAGCCGATGCCCAACTCGCGGCAGGTGTCCAGCACGCCGTTTTCTTCCACCTCGCGGGTCCAGAGCGAATATTCGCTTTGAATGGCGGCAATGGGGTGCACCGCATGGGCGCGGCGTAAAGTCTCGGCGCTGGCTTCCGAGAGGCCAAGGGCGCGCACTTTGCCTTGCTTCACCAGATCGGCCATGGCCCCCACCGTGTCTTCAATCGGCACGTTCGGGTCCACCCGGTGCTGGTAAAACAGATCAATCACATCGACGCCCAGCCGTTTCAGCGAGGCTTCCGCCACCGCTTTCACATGCTCCGGGCGGCTGTCGGTGCCGACCATGGCGTCGCGGTCTGTTTTGCTGGTGTCGATCTTGAAGCCGAATTTGGTGGCAATCACCACCTTGTCGCGGTGGGGTTTGAGGGCTTTGCCCACCAGAACCTCGTTGGTAAACGGGCCATAGACTTCGGCGGTGTCAAACAGGGTCACGCCCAGCTCAACGGCGCGATGAATGGTGGCAATCGAGCTTTGTTCATCGCTTGATGGGCTGTAGGCGTGGCTCATGCCCATGCAGCCAAGGCCAAGGGCGGATACGGTGAGGTCGGAGCCGAGTGTGCGGGTTTTCATGGCGGTCCCTTTCTGTTATGTTGATAGCAGAATAATCCGCTCGATTGCCTTTTAAAATAGATGTAATTTTCTCAAGCTTGTTCTATCATTTCGATCAATGAACAGAATTCAGCTTTCTCAACTCTCAGTCTTGGCCACTGTGGCCGAAACATGCAGCTTTCGGAAGGCCGCGACAGAACTGGGCATCGCGCCTTCTGCTGTCAGCCATGCTATTTCCGCGCTGGAAGACAGCCTTGGTGTGCGCCTTCTGGCCCGCACCACCCGCAGCGTTGCCCCCACCGAAGAGGGGCGGCAATTGCTGGCGACGCTTGCGCCTGCGTTGGCCGAGATTGATGCGGCACTGGAAACCTTGGTCGAGAGCCGGGCGCGTCCGGCGGGGCCTTTGCGCATCACCCTGCCAAGGCTTGCGGCC
>CAJYRE010000384.1 GCA_913776675.1 Rhizobiaceae bacterium | reverse complement strand
CTTGTCTGCTTCGGTTACAGACGCTTTGAAGCGGAGAAAAACGCAGTGTAAAATCATCATCGCTCCTGTAGGATTATTGCATCAAGGCCTTATGGGCATTGCCCTTTTTAAACGGCTCCATGCCCTTGCGCGCCAGCTCATCGGCGCGCTCATTTTCGGGGTGGCCTGCGTGCCCCTTGACCCAATGCCACGTCACCTTATGGCGCTGGTTGGCCGCATCCAGTTCCTGCCACAGCTCACCATTTTTCACCGGCTTTTTGTCGGCGGTTTTCCAGCCGTTTTTCTTCCAGCCGAAAATCCACTTGGAAATGCCGTCCATCACATATTTGCTGTCGGTGTGCAGATCGACCTCACAAGGCGTTTTCAAGGCATTCAGCGCGGTAATGGCTGCCAGCAACTCCATCCGATTGTTGGTGGTTTCGGCCTCGCCACCACACAGCTCCTTTTCCACCTCGCCATAGCGCAGCACAGCCCCCCAGCCACCGGGGCCGGGATTGCCTGAACAGGCACCGTCGGTAAAAATCTCGACATGCTTCATTGCGGCCATCCGTAATCCGCCGCACTGTTGACAGCCTGATGGAAACGCAGCTTGCGCAGATATTCCAGCGGGTCTTTTTTCACCACCAGCGCGCCCGCAGGCGTGGTCAACCAATCATACAACCGGGTGAGGAAAAACCGCAACGCCGAGCCACGGCACAAAAGCGGCATGGCGGCAATCTCTGCCTCCGCGAGAGGCCGCACCGACAGATAACCCTCAATCATCGCCTGACCTTTGGTGATGTTATAGCTGCCGTCTTTTTCAAAGCACCAGGCATTGAGGCAGATAGCCAGATCGTAGCTGAGAAAATCATTGCAGGCGAAATAGAAATCAATCAGCCCGGAAAGTTCATCGCCGAGGAAAAACACATTGTCGGGGAAAAGATCGGCGTGGATCACACCGGCAGGCAGGTCTTTGGGCCAATGGGCCACCAAATAAGCCAGCTCTTTCGAAATCTCAGGGCGAAGCCCTTCCAGCACCTCATCGGCGCGCTCTTCGGACTTCTGCCAAAGCTCCTGCCAGCCAGCGACCGACAAAGCATTTGGGCGAGCAATCTCAAACCCCTCACCCGCCACATGCATCTGCGCCAATGCCACACCCACGGCACGGCAATGATTGGCCTCAGGCTTGCGCAGCCACATGCCCTCCAGAAAGGAAATCAGCGCCGCAGGCCGCCCCGACAATTCGCCCAAAAGCGCGCCATCCTTGCGCGGCAGCGGCAGCGGGCAATTCAAGCCCCTGTCTGACAAATGGTGCATCAGGCCCAGAAAAAACGGCAGATCATTCTTGTCCACCCGCTTTTCATAGAGTGTCAGAATCAACGCGCCCTCTGTGGTATGCAGCAGAAAGTTGCTGTTTTCCACACCCTCGGCGATGCCTTTGAAAGACAACAAATCGCCCGTTTCATACTGGGAGAGAAAGGCCTTGAGATCGACCTCGTTAATATCGGTATAAACTGCCACAGATCAGGTCCGCATTCCGGTTTGGTTGTTCACAGGGATACAATGGCAGGCCCGCAAGTGCCAGCCCCGGAATGATGCGAGGCACAGGAAATGGCAATGGATGAAAAGGTGCAAGTCATTTGCATGAAACCCTGCCACCGCATTCAGGCATTGTGCAGTCTGCTCGCGCAGAACCGCTGACTTTATTACCATAGACGTGGCCGCCCTTCACCCTTTCCGCGTATACATCCATACAAGACACGCATATTGATAATATGTTAGTGTTCATTGCATAAGAAGTCTTTCATCTGGCTATCGCTGCCAGAAAACCCGAAAATGCAATAATAATAAGGACTTGTATTATGGATGCTTTGGGACGCACTTTGATGACGATAAGCTGTCATGATGCGGATTCGATTCCCAAAGTGGACAATGCCGGGCAGATCGTGGCATCTCCTGATGGTCCCGTGCAAGTGATGCACAACGGGCTGAAAGTCGTTGCCGGCGGTTATCATGGTGACTGGATGGCCCATATTATCCGGGCGTTGCGTGGGCATCACGAACCGCAGGAAGAGCTGGCCTTCCATGGCCTTGTGCGGGCATCGCGGCACAATTCGCTGATTGTCGAGCTTGGCTCCTTTTGGTGCTATTACAGTCTTTGGTATCTTCAGGCCATTCCGGGCTCACGCGCTCTTTGCATTGAGCCAGACCCTCGCCATAAAGCGATTGGCGAACAGAACATCGCCTTGAATGGCATGATGGATCGCGTCACCCTGCATCAGGCATGGGTTGGTGATCAGGCGTTGGACGCCATGAGCCTGCATGCCGAAAGCCTGGGTCATGACCTGACACTGCCATGCTTCAATATGGATTCTGTGCTGGCTCTCAGCGACGGTGCCGTGATCGAAATTCTCCATATGGATGTTCAAGGCGCAGAACTGCCGTTTCTGACCTCGCTGGGCAATGCCATTCAAAGCCAGAGAATCCGTTTTGTGGTGGCCTCCACCCATCACAGCTCCATTTCCGGCTCGCAAACAACCCATGAAGACTGCGTTGCAGAGATTCGACGCCTCGGTGGACATATCCTGCTGGAACACGATGTGCAGGAATCATTTAGCGGTGATGGCCTGATTGTGGCGAGCTTTATGGAGCAGGATAAAGTGCTGGATTTGGGACCCATCAGTCGTAACCGGGCACCAAGCTCCCTTTTTCCCCACAAATGACCTCTGCGCAACACACAACAAAAGAGGCACCTTTCAGCCATTGCACCCTTTTGTTGCACGCGTATAAATTGACAGAAACAACATCAAACCGACACAGGCAGGATTTGATTCCGGCCTCATATGATGTCCGATCGGAAATATGAAATGCATTATGGTGAGCTTCTACAGGAATTTTTGGACCGCAAAACCGTTATCGTAGACGTTGGCTGTCGTTGGGGTTTCTCTGATAACTGGAAAAGTCTGGCCCCGGCCGTCGAACTGTATGGATTTGATCCTGACGAGGAAGAATGCAACCGCATTCGATCCCTCAATACCGATCCGCATTTTCATATTATTCCGAAAGCGTTGGGGCGGCATTGCGGCTCCCAGACCTTGTATTTAACCAGTGAGCTCGCCTGTAGCTCGATTTATCCGCCTCATCCCGTTTCAACCGAGATTTTTCCCGAACTGTCTTGCGCAAGGCAGGTCGCCACGTCCCAGATTGATCTCATCACGCTGGATCACTGGGCGGCAGAAGCCAATGTTCCGAGCATCGATTTTCTCAAACTCGATGTTCAAGGAGCAGAGCTTGATGTGCTGATGGGTGGCGAAAACAGCCTGAAAAATGTTCGGGCGCTGGAAATCGAAGTCGAATTCAACCCGCTTTATCTGGGCCAGCCGCTTTTTGGTGATGTGGATCGCTTCATGCGTGAAAAGGGATTTGTTCTGTGGCGTCTGGGACATCTGGTACACTACAGCACAGAGCCGGGACAACGTCCCCTTCCCCGCGGAGATTTAATGGCCTATGATTCCAAACCAACCATGGTGCAGCCTCAGCCGGGGCAGATTTTTTGGGGCCATGCCTATTATATCCGCCCGGAAGCCGTAAATGGCGGCCTTGGCATGGGCTGGGATCAATGCCTGCAAGATGCGGCGCTGTTTGATGCACTCGGCTTTCACGATCTTTCAAGCCGTTTGCTCCAGAATGCGGCGTTAAACGGCCCTGAAGCTTTGGCTCAGCGCCTGTAAATGATCATAAGGCTTGTGGTTGACAGTGCCACATGCCTGCTTGGGGAGAGATCGCTTGGCAAATATTTCATACGCTCAGAACTTTGAAGACGTGATGCTTTATCGAGGCCTGAGCCATATTTCGCCAGGCTTTTATATTGATGTCGGCGCGAATGATCCGGAACTCGACTCTGTTACCAAGAAATTTTATGATCTTGGCTGGCGTGGCATCAATATAGAACCTACCCAAACCTATTTTGACAAGCTGGAAGCCACCCGCCCAAGAGACATCAATCTCAAAGCCGTTGTTTCCAATCAGAATGGCCGATGCCGTTTCTTTGAAATTGAAGGAACCGGCATCTCGACAACCGAGCAGGATGTCTCGGAATCCCACCTCACCAAAGGCTATCAGAGTCATGAAATTGAAGTGGAGGCCCTGACCCTTACCACCATTTGTGAGAGACATGTCAACGAACAGGTTCACTTTCTGAAAATCGATGTCGAAGGTGGAACAAAAGCGGTGATTGAGGGCATGGATCTGTCAAAAGTCCGGCCATGGATCATTCTGATCGAGGCAACCAAGCCACTGACCCAAATCGAAGATTATGCGGACTGGGAGGATTTGATTGTCTCGTCCGGCTATGACTTTGTTTACGCCGATGGCCTGAACAGATTCTATCTGGCCTCAGAACATGCCGATCTGCGGGACAAATTCAAATATCCGCCCAATGTCTTTGATGAATTTGTGCATGTTTCCTATCGCAGCCAACACGAAACACTGCAAAAAAGCCTGGGACAGATTGATGACCTGCAACGGCAAAACAATGCATTGGAGCAAGCCCTCGCCTCAGCCCAACACGGTCTGCGGGCGCAGGAAACCAGAGCGATCGCCGCCGAAACACGGCTTGAAAATACGGAAGCTGCGCTGGAGCGGGCGCAGAATCAACATGCACATCTCAACACCCGGTGCCGGTCGCTGGAGCATGAAAAACATGATCTGGAAATGGCATTGATGCGGACGGAGTATCGGCTTCTCACAATCCAGCATCACCTTGCAGCAATGGAAATACGCCGCAGCGCCGTTGAAACACAGCTCAATGATACCCAAACGGCTCTTGAACAGGCACAGCAAGACTATGCGCAGGCCAGCGCGCGCTGTGGCGTTCTTGAGCAGGAAAAATACGAC